>JAYTKL010000597.1:0-6534 GCA_043730305.1 Deinococcales bacterium
GAACATCTTTAGCTCGAGTTTCGTTCAAGCCTTAATTATCCCGCCCGATGTCTGCTTTGAAATTCCACGCTCGAGCTTCGCCGATACGCCAACACCACCATTGCAGGATGGGCATCTGCTCGGCACGGTCAAGGGTTACGACATTCTCTACGGGTTGACCTGGGGCGCAAGAACCGCGTTCTTGTTGGGATTAAGTATTGTTGGCTGTACTTTTGTGATTGGCTTGACTGTCGGTTTGATCGCTGGTTACTACGGTGGTTGGCTTGATGATTTATTGATGCGAATCACCGAGATCGTTTTCTCACTGCCCAGTCTGGTGTTGATGATCGTGCTCGTGACCATCTTCGGATCGGGTTTGGTCAACGTGGCCATCAGCATCATCCTGGTTGGTTGGGCGGGTTACGCCAGATTGATTCGAGGTGAGGTCTTGCGGGTGCGAAACCTCGAGTACGTCGAGGGCGCTCGAGCGTTGGGCGCGAGCGATGCCAGAATTATTCTGCGTCATGTGCTGCCGAACAGTTTAACGACCTTGACCGTTCAGGTGGCACTCGATTTTGGTTCGGTGGTCTTGATCGCGGCGGGATTAAGTTTTATTGGTTTGGGTGCGCCGATTGGGTTTGCCGATTGGGGGCAACTGATTAACTTCTCGCAGGCGTACATTATCGGACCACCAGATGCGCCGTTGGCGTTCTGGTTCGTCAGTTTCTTTCCTGGGCTGACAATTTTGTTGTGGGGTCTTGCTTGGAATTTGATGGGCGATGCGCTGACCGATGTCCTCAACCCAAAAGCGACCAAATAAAGGAGATCAGATGAAACCCTCAAGGCAATCCGTATATGTCACCGCTCGAGATCAAACCTGCATCGCCATTGATGTCTACCTGCCCGCGCTCGAGACTGGGATGCGAGTTCCAACCGTCTTGCAGATGACGCGCTATCACCGTTCCAACGAGACACAGCGCAGCAATCCAGAGTCAGACCCAATGATTCTTGAAGCTCAAAACTGGACAGACAACGGCTATGCCTTTGTGATGGTGGACGCTCGAGGAACAGGGGCGAGTTTTGGCACGCGCAGCGCGGAACTTTCTCGAGCTGAAATTGCGGATTACGGTGATGTGCTTTCCTGGATTGCGGCGCAGCCTTGGTCCACGGGTCGGGTTGGTGCTTACGGCGTTTCGTATGGCGGTGACACGGCAGAATTGATTGCTGGACTTTCGCATCCGGCATTGACAGCGGTTGCGCCGTTGTTCAGCGATTTTGATTCTTATGACGATTTGCTGCTGCCTGGGGGCGTGCTCAACACCTGGTTTGGTGAAACCTGGTTTGGGCTGACCAACGCGCTCGACGAAGTGCCAGGTTGGGCTGAACAACTGGCGACGGCTGCGGGTGTGACGCTCGAGGAATTCCGAACCAGCATGATGCCTCGGGTTAACCCTGTGGATGGCGCAGACGGCTTGGCGCTTCGTGATGCGGCGATTCTCGAGCATGTTGCCAACGTGGATTCGATGGCATTGATTCGTGAAATGCCCTTCAAAGATGACCGCAACGGCGATGTGACGCTTGGGGTGATGCCTTACGCCTTTCGAGCCGAGATCGAAGCCTCAAACGTGCCGATGCTGGTGCTGGCGGGTTGGCAAGATGCGGGCACAACCGCAGGAACATTCTCGAGGCTCGAGGGGTTTTCCAACCATCAAGAAGTGGTTATTGGCGCTTGGTCGCACGGTGGTTCGTTCCTGACCGACCCATTTCTCGAGCCTGAGCCAGCAGCGAATCAAACGCAACTTGCGGAGCATTTTGCTTGGCAACTGGCGTTCTTTGAACGTTTCGTGCGCGGTCATGAACAACCGCAGCATGGTTTGAAAAAATTACGCTATTACACCAACGGCGAGGGCGCATGGCACGAACACACACCCTGGAAACCAACCACCAAGCTCGAGAGTTGGTTCTTGCGAGAAGACAACAGCCTCTCGCTCGAGGCGGCAACGTCAAGCCTTGGTGCGGACGAGTACCGCGTGAATGTTGAGATTGGCACGGGTTCACAATCGAGATGGAACACGCAATCTGGTGGCGGTGCAATCGTTTATCCTTCACAACACGATTTGGACACGCAACGTTTGTGCTATACCAGCCAGCCGCTCGAGCATGATTTGCGCGTGACCGGATTTCCCCGTGTAATGCTGGCTATGCACTCGAGCACAACCGATGGCGCGGTTTACGCCTATCTCGAGGATGTCGCCCCAGATGGCACGGTCACGCTGATCACCGAAGGACAGTTGCGTTTGATTCACCGCCAACTCTCGAGCCGCCCGCAACCCGAAGCATTGCCGCGCACCCCCCGAACCTTCGCTCGAGCCGATGCCATGCCGATGGTTTTGGGAGAAGTCTCGAGCATCGTGTTTGATCTGATTCCGACTTCGGTGTTGTTTAAATCTGGACATTGTATTCGCCTTGCCATCGCTGGTCACGATAAAGATCATTTTCAGCAATACGCCCAAAATCAGGTCATCACGCTCGAGCGCAACAGTGTTCACGTCTCATTTCTCGAGCTTCCAGTGGAGGTTCAGTTGTGATTGACGCGAATCAAATCCCAAACTTGGGTTCACTGGTGCGTGAGGCGGCGCAACGCTACGGCGATAAAACTTTTCTACGTTTTGAAGGTGCAAGCATCACTTTTGCGGCACTCGAAGAGCAGACGAATCGCTTGGCGCATGTGCTCGAAAGTTTGGGTGTGAAACAGGGTGATCGTGTGGCGGTCATGCTTAACAATGGTTTTCATTTTCCGATCAGCTGGCTGGCTATCGCCAAACTGGGCGCAATCATGGTTCCAGTCAACACGCAGTACCAACACGATGATTTGCGTTTTGTGCTGCGTGATTCCGGCGCTTTGTTTCTGGTGACTTCGCCCGAATTTTTGCCGCTCGTCTTGCAGGTCAAACCCGAATGCGAATCGCTGGGGACAATCACGGTTTTTGGAAATTCCAATCAAGCCCTCGAACTCGAGCCTGCCATGCAGCTTGCGCCACCAAGTTTTGCCTTGCCAGATGTGGCTCGAGCTGCACTGCTCAATTTGCAGTACACCAGCGGCACAACGGGTTTTCCCAAAGGCTGTATGCTCTCGCACGCCTACTGGCTCGAGTTGGGCGCTCGCGCCTCCGAGTTGTTGCACTGCACCCCAGACGACGTGAACTTGACAGTCCAACCGTTTTACTACATGGACCCGCAATGGAATGTCGCGCTGTGTTTGCTGAACGGCATTCCATTGGTGGTCGCGCCAAAATTCAGCGTCTCGAGGTTCTGGCAAACCGTGATTGACGAGGGCGTGACGTTTTTTTATTGCCTTGGCACAATTCCTGTTTTTTTGCTCAAGCAACCCGAGAATCCTGCGCTCGAGCGCGGTCACAAGTTGCGTTTTGTTTCGTGTTCCGGCATCGTGCCGCAATTTCATGCGTTGTTCGAGTCACGTTTTGGCGTGCCATGGCGCGAAGGCTTTGGCATGACCGAAACGGGTGTGGACATTGGGGTGCCGCTCGCCTCGGGTGATCGTGTGGGTTCGGGCAGCATCGGTCAGCCCGTCCCTGGCAAGCAAGCCCGCATCATCCGCACAGATGAATCTGGACTCGAGACTGTATTGCCCGATGGCGAGGTGGGCGAGTTGGTCGTCAGTGGCGGCGTGATGATGCAAGGCTACTGGAATCGCCCCGATGACAGCGCTCGGGCTTTACGGGGCGGCTGGATGCACACCGGCGACCTTGCCTACCGCGCTGCGAACGGCGATTACTTTCTGGTCGGACGGCTTAAAGACATGATTCGGCGCGGCAGCGAAAACATTGCCGCCGTTGAAGTCGAAGCCGTGATTTGCGAGCACAAAAGCGTCCTGATGGTGGCTGTCGTTGCCGAAAAAGACGAGGCTCGGGGTGAGGAAGTCAAAGCCTTGGTGCAACTCCGTGTAGGAGCAACCTTAGAACCACACGAGCTGCTCGAGTTCTTGCGACCCAAATTGGCAAAATTCAAATTGCCGCGTTACATCGCGTTCGTGGATTCATTTCCGCTGACCCCATCGGAAAAAATTGCCAAACACAAACTCAACTCGCCCGAATACGCGGTAAAAACTTTTGATGCACTCGAGGAAATCTGGAGGAACGCATGAATTTAACGGATATCAGTTACGAAAAACACGGTGGCATCGCCATTGCCAGACTCAATCGCCCCGAAAGCCTGAACGCCTTTCGCAGCCAGACCTTCACCGACCTGAACACCATACTCGAGGATGTTCGCAACGACGATGCCGTGCATGTTTTGATTCTGACTGGCACAGGTCGGGCGTTCAGTGCGGGCGCAGATTTGAAAGAGCTGGGTTCGAGTTTGCTGACCAAAAACCTCGAAGATCAACGCAAAAACCTCAAAGTTTACCAGAATTTAACGCGCACCATGCTGGCATTGCCCAAAACCATCATTTGCGCCATCAATGGTCTGGCGGTCGGGGTCGGGGTCGAAATTGCCCTGGCGAGCGACATCCGTATCGCCTCGAGTGACGCGAGTTTGAGCTTCGCGGAAGCAAAACGCGGTTTGTTCCAAACCAACGGCGTGATGTTCTTGTTGCCGCGCCTGATTGGCGCTGGACGTGCCGCACACATCATGCTGACCGGCGAAAGTGTGCTGGCATCTCGAGCGCTCGAGTACGGCATGGTCACGCAGGTTGTTCAACCTAGCGAACTGTTGCACGCGGCTCGAGACATTGCCACGACCATCGCTGCAAATGCCCCAATCAGCGTGCGACTCGTCAAGCAGGTTTTGCAACAAAGTTTAGAAAGCACGCTCGAACAAGCACTGGCGCTCGAGACGGCGGGAATGCTCGAGTGTTTGGCAAGTCAGGATTTACTCGAGGGGACACAATCATTTATCGAAAAGAGAGTGCCTGTCTATCGGGGGCGTTAATCCAGTATCCAAGCATATTTATGTTCGACCACTAAGAACCTATCCTAAAACCCTTGCCGTAACTCCTGCCATGCGAAATGCTATCCAAGCGCAAGCAAAATGCAACTCCGCCTCAAAATTACACGCTTTCTTCGACCACCTCACCAACAAAGCACGAAACCGATTCAACCACGAAAACCCTCGCTCAGCGACCCAACGACGCGCTTTTACTCCAGTCACGAGCCAATAACGATACTGGTGAAACGTGCTGAATGATATGTCTTTCTTGCTCATCGTTTGGGTACTTGACAGACATTACGAGGGCGTGAAATGCTAGCGAAAATTTTAATATACGAATAAGTTATACGAAAAATTGTTCAGCAGGTATGCTGAACGAGGAAATGGGGACCGTGGTGACAGGCAATCCCAAACAGGCCGACATCGCCCGACTCGCGGGGGTTTCGCAGCCGATGGTCTCCTATGTCCTCAATGGGCGATCAAACTTCAGCATCCCCGCAGAGACCCGCCAGCGCATTCTCGAGTCCGCAACCCAGCTCGGTTACGAGCCGGACCAACTCGCTCGCAGCCTGCGAACCCGCAAGACGCGCACGCTCGCCTGCGTCATTCCCGACATTGCCAACCCCTTCTACCCGATGGTTGAGCGTGGCGTTCAGGACGTGGCCGAAAGCCAGGGCTACGACCTGATGGTCTACAACACCGATGGGGATGAAGCCAAGGAGCGCCGTTGCTTGAAGGCGCTGATTCAACGGCGCGTGGACGGCGTGGTCGGCGTGTTCTTCCACCTGCGTGCCCATGACCTCAAGCCGCTCTTGACGCGAGGGGTGCCGGTGGTTCGGCTCGAGGCCACGCCGAAAAAGGTCGGTTCGTTGCCGCTCGACAGCATTTTTGTGGACAATGCAGCGGCGGCACAGGCGGCCCTCACCTACCTACTCGAACGCGGACACCGCCAGATCGGTATGCTCGCCGGGAACGGTGGCCCGCAGGAGAGTCGCCGATCCGGTTATCGCCAAGCCCTCGCAGCACACGACGTGCCCATTGATGAGCGGCTGATCGTTCCGTGCGCCCTCAGCGTCGAGGGCGGTCATTTCGCCACCCGAGAGGTGCTCAGGCTTGCGTCTCGACCGACCGCCCTGTTTGCCGTCAACGACATCGTGGCGCTCGGGGCAATGGAGGCCCTTCGCTCCGAGGGTCTGCGCGTGCCGGACGATGTGGCGGTCATGGGGTTCGACGACATTTTGATGGCGCGGCTGGTCAGTCCGGCGCTCAGCACTGTCTCTCAGTTTCAAGAGCGCCTCGGGCGTCGTGCGACGGAACTGCTGCTCGAGCGGCTCGCGTCCGAGTCCCCCATCCCCGGACGGCTCGTTCAGATGCCGTATGAACTGGTCATCCGTGGGTCCACATGAGTTCCCCAACGCGACACTCTGGTCAAACCGAATGCGATCTCGGTCAATTGCATCTGGCGAGACCACCGTGAACAACGCCCGATGCCCCGTGAATTCAAACCCTGAAGCACCCGCCAACGGCGGTGAAAGGACAACAACATGAACAAGCAAAACAGGTGGATGGTTGCGCTGGCGCTTGCTGCCGCAGGGATCGGCTTAG
>JAYTKL010000598.1:0-8649 GCA_043730305.1 Deinococcales bacterium
GCTTCGTGTTCGATGGCTTGATCCAAACCCATGTTCCATTCTTGGTGCAACATTTTTTTGGTCATGCCGTGGGCAAAGGTTGGACCATGCGCCAAATCTTTTGCCATCTGTTTGGCTTCCTCGAGCAAGTTTTCGGGCGCACACAGGCGGTTGAAAAATCCCCAACGTTCGGCTTCCTCGCCAGGCATTGAACGACCCGTGTACAACAATTCCGAGGCTCGTCCCTGACCAATCACGCGGGGCAACATGGCGCACGCGCCCATGTCGCAACCCGCCAGCCCAACTTTGGTGAACAAAAAAGCGGTTTTGCTGCGAGCCGTGCCAAACCGAAAGTCACTGAAAAGCGCAATGATTGCCCCCGCGCCGACGCAGATGCCGTCAATCGCAGAAACAATCGGTTGCGGGCAGGCTCGCATGGCGCTTACCAGATCGCCGGTCAGGCGGGTAAATGCCAGCAGCTCGGGCATGTCCATTTCGGTCAGGGGTTTGATGATTTTGAGCACATCACCGCCCGAACAAAAATTTTCACCCGCACCCGTGATGACCAGCGTCTTCACGTCGCTCGAGTCCACCAGCGCACGAAACAGGTCGCGCAGTTCGGCATAACTTTCAAAGGTTAAAGGGTTTTTGCGTTCTGGACGGTTGAGTGTGATCGTGCCCACGCGGTCTGTGACCGACCACAAAAAATGTTCGGCTGGATAGTCAAGCGCTCGAGAAATGCTTTTAAGCTGTTTCATATCGCCTCCTGGTTGGCATTCAGATGCGTTTTGAGTTTGGCAAGCAAGCCGTACAGCAAATCTTTTTCGGTGCTCGAGATGCCCGCAAAAAACCCGATCACCCAGGTTTCGTGAACACTTGCCATGTGCTGAAAGTGTTGAAGCCCAGATTTGGTCAAGCGAATCGTGAACGAACGACGGTCTTCGGGATCAACCAGCCTCTCGACAAGACCCTCACGCTCGAGTTGATCGGTGATGCCAGTGACGTTGCCGCTCGTGACCATCATGCGTTTTGAGAGTTCACCCATTTTTAAACCTTCAGGATGACGCTCGAGTTGCGAGAGCAAATCAAAACGCGGCAGCGTGGTGTCAAATTCTTGGCGCAAATTCGAGCGAATCTGGGTTGCAATTAAATTTGTACAGGTCAGCAAACGCAACCACAAGCGAATGGATTGATGATGATCTGCGGCGCTGCGCGTCTCGAGATCAAGCGGCTCGAGGATGCTCATGGCATGACCTCGCCACCCGAAATCGAAATCGCTTGCCCCGTGATCGCCGCAGAGCTTGGCTGGCACAACCACAAGACCGTCTGAGCCACCTCGAGCGGCGAAACCATGCGCCCCTGAGGGTTGTGTTTAATTAACTCGGCTCGAGCCTCAGTTTGGCTGCGACCCGTTTTTTGCATGATGTTCGCCAGTGTTTCCTGCACCATTTCGGTTTCGGTATAGCCAGGACAGACCGCATTGACCGTAATGTTCTTTCGTGCCACCTCGAGCGCCACGCTGCGCGTCAGACCAATCACGCCGTGCTTGGCGGCACTGTAGGCGGCCACGTACGGATAACCCACCAAACCCGCCGTGCTCGAGACGTTCACGATTCTGCCCCAACCCGTTTGGAGCATGAGCGGCAGTGCAACCTGCATACACAAAAATGTCCCAGTCAAATTTACCTCGAGCATCGTCTGCCAGAGTGCCAAATCGGTTTTTAGAAAAGGTTGACTTGCTGCCTGCCCCGCATTGTTGACCAGCACTGTGATCGTCCCGAGCGCCTGGATTGCCGATTCAAAAGCTTGTTTGACCGCCACGGCATCGGTCACGTCTGCCAGCTCAACCTGAACCCTCACCTGTTCTTGCAATTTTTCGGCGTGATGCTCGAGCCTTTTTTGATCGCGTCCCAACAAGGTCAGGTTGACTCCAGCCTCCGCCAGAACCCCGGCGATGGCTGCCCCGATGCCCCCAGCGCCGCCCGTCACCAACGCATGTTGACCCCGCAATGTGTTCATTGTGCCGCCTGTTCTTCGGCTTTGTCCACCTGAACCCGTGACAGATTGCGCTCGAGTTGCGCCTTGCCCGCCAAGTATTGATTTGCCCACCAGACATCGTGGAATCCCAAGTTTGCCGCCTGATGTTGCGTCCAGGCGGTATCTGCCAGATGAGGACGGGCAATCGCACACAGATCGGCTCGTCCTGCGGCAATGATCGAATTGACATGATCGGCTTCAAAAATTGCGCCAACCGCCATCGTCGCAATTCCAACCTCGTTGCGAATCCGGTCACTGAACGGGGTCTGGTACATCCTGCCGTAAACCGGTTTGGCATCTCGGGTCGTCTGACCGCTCGAGACATCAATCAAATCCGCACCTGCTTGTTTGAACATCCGCGCCATTTCCACCGCGTCATCTGGTGTGTTGCCACCCGCCGCCCAATCATGCGCCGAAATCCGTACCGACATCGGCAAATGTGCCGACCAGACTTGACGCATTGCGGCAAAAACCTCGAGCGGAAAGCGCATTCGATTTATGAGCGACCCGCCGTACTCGTCGGTGCGCTGGTTGGTTAACGGGCTGATAAAAGCCGCCAGCAAATAGCCGTGGGCGCAATGCAACTCGAGCCAATCAAAACCTGCTTCAATGCCCAACTTGGTCGCATCGACAAAATCTTGTTTCACACGTTCCATATCGATTTTTGTCATGGCTCGAGGGACTTGATTGTTGATGCCGTAGGCGATTGGCGAGGGTGCAATCAAATCCCAGTTCTCAGCCTCGAGCGGTTCGTCAACATTTTCCCAACCAATTTGGGTGCTGCCTTTGGGTCCCGCATGACCAAGCTGCAAAGCGATTTTGGCAGGCGAGTTTTGATGCACAAAATCTGTAATGCGCCTGTAAGCAGTTGCCTGCTCGGGCGTGTACAAACCCGCACAACCAGGGGTAATACGGGCATCGGGCGACGGGGCGGTCATTTCCGTAAAGATGAGTCCCGCACCACCCAGCGCTCGAGCGCCCAAATGCACCAGATGAAAATCGTTCACCAGACCGTTCACCGCCGAGTACATCGCCATTGGCGAAACCACCACACGGTTTGATAATTTCAGATCGCGCAAAGTAAACGGCGTGAACATCGGCGGAATCGCTTTGGCATCCAAACCCGTCCGAGCCGCAAACCACGCCTCCATGCCCTCGAGATAGGTTTTATCGCGCAGGCGCAAATTCTCGTGCGAAATTCGTTGCGAACGGGTCAGCAAACTGTAGGCAAACTGCTCCGCCTCGAGCGCAGTGTAGCGCTGCACGTTTTCAAACCATTCGGTCGAATTTCTGGCAGCATTCTGAATTTTTAAAACTTCCAAACTGCGTTCTTTGACGTAAGTCTCGAGAATCTGATGAAGGTCGGAGGACACGAACGCGTTCGCCATGCCAATCGCATCCTCGAGCGCCAGTTTTGTGCCAGAGCCGATACTAAAATGCGCCGTGTGTGCCGCGTCGCCCATCAAAATAACGGGCACTTGCCGCCCGTCAAGCTCGAGCCAATGAAGCCAGTTTTTGCAAACCACCCGAGGGAAACGAATCCAAATCGCCGAACCACGCAAATGCGTGGCATTGGAAATCAAACTGTGACCCCCAAGGTAATCGGCAAAAAGCCGTTCGCAAAAAGCAATTGCCTCGGATTGCTCCATGTCCCCGAGTCCCGCCGCCTGCCAGACCGCCTCGGGCGTTTCGACAATAAACGTGCTGGTGTCCGCATCGAACTGATACGCATGGGCTTGAAACCAACCAAATTCGGTCTCGACAAAGGCAAAGGTAAACGCCGCAAATTTTTGTTTTGTGCCAAGCCAAACAAACCGGCACTGACGCGTGTCCACGTCGGGTTGAAAACTTGCCTCGTACTTTTTTCGGGTGCGGCTGTTCAGACCGTCACAGGCAATCACCAGATCAGCCCCGAATTCTCGAGCGACAGCTTCGTCGTCCATGACATCGCGTTGAAACTCGAGCTTGACCCCCAATTCCAGGCAGCGTTGTTGCAAGATATTCAACAATTTTTTGCGCCCAATGCCACAAAAACCATGTCCACCCGAACGAATCGTGCGGTTTTTGAAATGCACTTCAATGTCGTCCCAATGGTTAAAATTGGCTTCTATCTGCTGGTAGCTTTCAGGGTCAGCCCGCTCGAGATTGAAGAGCGTCGAATCGCTAAAGACCACACCCCAACCAAAGGTGTCATCGGCTCGGTTGCGCTCGAGCACCGTGAGGTTGAAGTCTGGATGCTGTTTTTTGAGCAGCAACGCAACGTACAAACCCGCTGGACCACCACCAAGACAGACAATGTTCATGCCCGTTCCTCCGAGGCTCGAGTCGAATGCCTCAAAAAATATTGTGTCATGGTGAAGCCTAGCAGAAATTTGTTGAAGCTTCAATAGTTTAAGCTTCAACAATAAATGAACCGGAGAATTTTTCCAGACATTGAATTCTGGTTCTATCTCGCGTCAATCTCGAGGTTCAACCACTTCACCTCGAGCGGCGTGAGCTGAAGCTCGAGCGCCCTGAACGAACTGGCGGTTTCACTGGTGTTGCGAGGTCCAATCAATGGAATGGTCGGAAACGGTTGCCAGAGTACATACGCCAGCGCAATCTGAATCGGGTCACAAGCTTTTTCGCGTGCCAATTCTTGCGCTCGAGCCAGCCTCTGGAAATTATCGGGCGCGTACCAGCAGCGCACCAATTCTTCATCTTCGACAAAATCTGGATTGCCACGCACAAAAAACCCTCGAGCCTGAGACGACCACGGCAGCAACGTGATTTGGCTTTCGGTCAACCAGGCTCGAGAATCCGCGTCAGAAGCACTGATGCAACCCGCCCAGGGTGGATCGATCATTCTGGCAAGCGAAAAGTTATTGCTGACCACGCTGAAGCCCTGCAAGCCTTTTGACTTCGCGTAATCGTTCGCCTCCTGCACCCGAGCGACACTCCAATTCGAGCCGCCAAAGGTTTTGATTCGCCCCGCCCTCAAGTGATCGTTCAGAACATCCACAAACGCACTGACAGGAAGCTCAGTGTTGTCACGGTGCATCATGTACACGTCCACGTAACCCGTTTGCAACCGCTCGAGACTCGTTAAAAGTTGCTTTGTGATGTCCTCTGGATTGCAATACGGCGTGTGACCACCCTTGCCAATAATCACCACACTCTCACGCAATTCTCGAGCCGTCAACCACTGCCCAAAAACCGTTTCGCAGACTCCTGCGCCGTAAATAAACGCCGTGTCAAAACAATTCCCACCTCGAGCCACAAAATCATCAAACACCACGCTCGCAGGCTCGAGTTCGGTTTGATTGTCAACGCCCATGATAAGTCTGGACACGGGTTTCTCGAGGTGCGGGATGGTTGCGTGATTCATGGGTTCTCCTGAAGGTTTTTGAAGGCTCGAGGAATTATAACTCGAGCTTTATTCTGGATTCCAAAACTCGAGATTTTTGATCGCCGCAAAATCATGATTCAAGTTTGCGTTTTATGGGTTCGTCTTCAGGGCGTTCTTGTTCATCGTCTGCGATTTGTTCTTGATCGCCTAGCTTCGAGGTAAATTCAACAAATCCTGCAAGCTCAAGCAACCGACTCTTTTTCGGCATGAGTTTGTTCTCGAGCGATTCTTGCACCAAACTCGAGAAGGTCTTTTCGGGATGGATTTCAAGATAACTTTTAACAGCTTGCTCGAGTTTTTTGGGAATGTAAATCGTGGCTTTCATCGTTATATTCTAAATCTCGAGATGCCAGAACTACCGTTGCCCACGTTGATACGGCAAGCCAAGCGCCTCTGGAACGTTGCTTCTCGAGTTTTTTCTTAAGGCATTCAAGGACAGTGCCAGCAAAACGCAAATGAATGGCATCATTTTTAAGAGTGACGGCGAAATGCTTTCTTGAAGTTTTGAAAACGACAACGAGTACAACGCACCAAAAAACAGTGACCCACCAATTGCGCCAAGTGGATTCCAGGCGGCAAAAATCGCAATCGAAAGCGCAATCCAACCGATGCCGCCCGTCAAACCTTCAGTCCAGGCGGGACGGTACGCCACCGACAGGAACGCGCCAGCAATCCCTGCCAGCATTCCTCCAAAGATCACGCAGGCGTACCGAACCAGGGTCACATTGCCGCCAAGGGAATCCACAGCGCTCGGGTTCTCGCCAGTGCTGCGAATGACCACGCCCAATTTTGATCTGAACAAGACCAACCACAAGACCACGCCCAGAACAAGCGCAAAGTACGACAACGGGCTTTGATCCGTGAAAAACACGCCCAAACCAGGGATGCTCGAGAGTCCAGGCACAGTCACATTCTCGAGTTGCGTGAACAAGGGTAAACCCTCGAATGGTTTACCCAGCAAGCTCGAGAGTCCCAGACCGAACATGCTCAGAGCAAGCCCTGAAACGTACTGATTGGCTTTTAAAGTAATGCTGATGAAGGCGTGAATGCTTGCCGCAAGCGCCCCAACCAACGCGGCAACAAGAATTCCCTCGAGTGGACTGCCCGTATTTTTGGTGATCGCAAAACCTGCCAGAGCACCCAGAATCATCATGCCTTCCATGCCAAGGTTCACCACGCCAGCGCGTTCGGCGTAGACCGCGCCCAAAGACCCAAGCATTAAGGGCGTGCCAAAAGCGAGTGCTCGAGCGGCGGTTGAAAGGATGATGTTGTCCATTTGGGTTAGCTCCTAAGTTTTTTGTAGGGGTGAACCTCGTGTTCACCCTTTCGCACGAACGGGTATTTTTGTTTTTATAATTCGCTCGAAATTCGGGTTTATCTCTCGAGTTTCCATGTTCCTTGAGCGAGTGAAATTTTGAGTTTCACAAGCGGTTCGGTGCTGATTAAAAAGAATAAAAGCAAACCGTTGATCACATTGGTGGTTTGGGCTGGCATTTGCAAACTGACTTTCATCACGTCACCTGCGGCAAAAACCACGCCCAGAAAGATGGCGGTGAAAATAACGCTGATTGGGTTTCCTCGAGCCAGCCAGGCAACAATAATGGCAGTGTAGCCGTAACCGAGCGAGATTTGCGCGGGGTCGAGGAGTTTGTGATGGATCGCGCCAACCTCGCCAGCACCTGCAATGCCTGCCGCACCTGCACTGAGCATCACGACAGCCAAGGTGGTGTTGAGCGTGTTGATGCCGATGTATTTTGCGGCAACAGGGTTTTCGCCCAGAATACGCATTCTGAATCCCAAGCGCGTTCTGGCAATCACAAACGCCACCAGCGCAACCAGTGCCAACGCCACAATCAGCGTTGGGTAATGCACGGTACTTGAGCCAATTTTGGGAATCCACGCCGCATCAGGAAAAGTGTCGGTGTAACTGTAACCGACTTGATTTTTACCCTTCCACGGTCCGTTGACCAGCCATTCGACAATGCTGATGGCAATGTAATTCATCATCAGCGTGCTGATGACTTCGTTGATCTCGAGCTTCAATTTCAGAATAGCGGGAATAAACCCCCAGACCGCGCCGCAAACAAACGCGACAATGAACATCACAGGTATTTCGAGAATCCCGAAATTGGGGAAAAACAATGCCACCGCGCTCGCGCCGACTGCACCGGCGAGCAGTTGTCCTTCCGCGCCGATGTTAAAAAATTGCGCCCGAAATGCCACGACCAGTCCCACGCCAATCAGCATTAATGGAATGGCGCGTTGTAACACCACGCCCAAGCTCGAGAGGTCGCCCAGTGTGCCCCCAGCCAGGGTGATGTAAGCCGTAATCGGGTTTTGTCCGTAAAGAGCAAAAATTACGCCAGTCAAGATCAGTGTGGCAAGAACGCTCAGCATCGAAAGCGTGAACAGCCAACTTTGGGGCGGGGTTTCTCGAGACTCAATGAAAAACGGTCCCCATTGTCGGGCGTTTGTGCGTTTGACGGTGGAAGTGGTCATGCTCGAGCCTCCTGTTGGCGTTGACCTGCCATCATCAAACCGAGTTCTTCGACGCTGGTGCTGGCAGAAACAATTCCCATGATTTCCCCTGCGAACATTACGGCGATACGGTCTGATAACGCCAGCACCTCTTCGAGGTCTTCGCTGACCAGCATCACACCCGCGCCTGCCCTGGCACGCTCGAGCAGCACGTTTTGGACTTGAGCGGTTGCGCCAGCGTCAAGCCCATACGTCGGATGTGATGCGATAATCAATTTTGGATTTTGTGCCAGTTCACGGGCGAAAATCAGTTTTTGAATGTTGCCGCCCGACAGAAGGCGCGTTCTGGCAAAAATTCCTGGGGTGCTGACTTCGTAAGTTTTGATGCTCCGAAGCGCAAAATTTTCCATCGCTTTAAAGTCCAGCAATTCGCCCCTTGCAAATGGTTCACGTTCAAAACCACGCAATGCCAGGTTTTCACTCACCGATAAATTTCCGACCACGCCCATGTGCAAGCGGTCTTCTGGAATGTGCGCCACACCGGCGTTGGTAACGGTCTTGGCGTTCTTGTTGGTCAAATCCGCCCCAGCAATGCTGACCGTGCCGCTCGAGACCGCCCGCAAGCCTGTGATTGCCTCGACCAATTCGCGTTGCCCGTTGCCAGCCACACCCGCCACGCCCAGCACCTCGCCGCCAAAAATCTCGAGCGACAGGTTTTTCACGACATTCACGCCACGGTCTCCAGCAATGTTCAGTTGCTCGAGTTT
>JAYTKL010000599.1:0-2045 GCA_043730305.1 Deinococcales bacterium
GGAACAAATCTGGGTATTGGGTGCTCGAGTGATTGCCCCAGATTGTCATTTTGCTTAGGCTAGCGATTGGTTTGCCCGTTTTGGCTGCCAGTTGCGACAGGGCGCGGTTGTGGTCGAGGCGCGTCATGGCGGTAAATTGTTTGTTGTCCAGTTTTGGCGCGTTGTTCATGGCAATTAAAGCATTGGTGTTCGCGGGGTTACCGACCACCAAAACCTTGACATCCCTGGCGGCATGATCTGAGAGTGCCTGCCCTTGAGGACGGAAAATACCGCCGTTGGCTGCCAGCAAATCGCCACGCTCCATGCCTTGTTTGCGCGGCATCGAACCGACCAGCAGCGCGTAATTCACATCTTTAAACGCCACACTGGCATCGTCGGTTTGCACCACACCAGCCAGCAGCGGAAACGCGCAGTCTTCAAGCTCCATGACCACACCATTTAAAGCTTTTAAAGCGGGCGTAATCTCGAGCAAATGCAGGATCACGGGTTGATCCGCGCCGAGCATTGCACCGCTGGCAATGCGAAACAACAAACTGTAACCGATCTGACCGGCAGCACCAGTCACAGCAACACGAACGGGGGTTTTCATGAATCCTCCAATAAAACTCGAGCACTGTCTGTGCTCGAGGACAGGTCAAACCCAGCCATGATAGTCCTGTGTGGCTGGATGCGACAAGCGTTCGGATTGTTGTGCATTTGAAATATTGTAGTTCACCCTTTAGTACAACGATTTTTGAAATTCCAGCCAAGTATCTCGAGGTTTTTGTTACGCCCCAAGTTAACAGTTTATGATTTCTTGCTCGAGGTTAATTCAATGCTCGAGACTGACTTTTGGCATCAACCGCTTTAACCCGCTCGGCAGCCACCAATTCCATTCGCCTGCCAGTTGCAGCACGGCTGGCACAAGAATAAGCCGCACCAATGTCGCATCGAGCGCCACGGCAACCGCCAAGCCCAAACCGATGGTTTTGTTGGCGACCACATCACCTTGAATAAACGCCGAAAAAACCACCAGCATAATCAGTGCCGCGCTGGTAATCACGCCTGCGGTGCGCTCGAGCGCACTTTTCACACTGTCGGTATTGTTCATGCCGCTTAGGTGCGCTTCTTGCACCCTGGAAAGTAAGAAAATTTCGTAGTCCATGCTTAAGCCGAACGTCACGGCAAACATGAGTAAAGGCAAGCTCGAGTCGATAGCGCCAACGTCGGTGGGGACGTTGAAGAAGCTGGCGAGCACGCCTTTTTGGAAGACCAGGGTAATGATGCCATAACTTGCGCCGACGGTTAAGGTGTTCATGATAATGCTTTTTAATGGAATTAAAAGACTGCGGAAAGCAATTGCCATTAAAATAAACGTGGCAATAAAAACGGTGGCAATGGAGATTGGCATGGCGTTAATCATGGAGTTGGTAAATTCTTGAGCGCCTACTGGCGAACCACCGAGCAAGTGTTTTGAAAATCCAGCATCCGTGATGGTCGAGCGGATACGGGTAATCCAATCTGGAATTTCGGCTGGGCGAACCGGATTTTTGGGTATCACGCTCATGTGCAGGTATTGACGGTCACTCGAGATGCTGCGTTTGGTTAGGGTGTCGAGCGCTCCAAAACCGTTGCCACTGCCGCCACTATTGTCTGAACGTCCGACCAAGAACGGTGAGATCACCACGCGCACGTCGGGCATGGCGACCAGAGCTTTGTCGAGGGTTCGCCAGTTGCGTCGGGCGTCGCTGTCAAAGCCGCCCGGTTTTCCCAGGTCGAGCACAATTTCAAATGAATCCATCGCGCCGCCAAGCTCGAGCGGTTGAATCAGTGCCAGTCCTTTGCGGGATTCGACTTGGCTCGAGAGTCCGAACGCGCCAGTGTAACCGAGCTGCATTTGCAGGGCTGGCGAACCCAGAAGCAGTAAAAACCCGACAATCAAAATGCTCGAGAGCCACGGGCGGTGCATGACTTTGCCAGCCCAGGCGTGCCAGAATCCGTTGCTTTGCGTACTCGAGGTGAATTTGAATTGCAATTTGCGCGGGCTGTTGACGCGGTCACCCAGC
>JAYTKL010000600.1:0-20149 GCA_043730305.1 Deinococcales bacterium
CCAGGAATTGAACCTGCCATCTCGAGTCCCATCACAACGCCAACAACTCCAAGCACACCAGCTTTAACATCACCCACCACTCCCTCGAATCCTATTGAGATTAACCCCACAAAATTTGCAAAAGCCGAACAAGCAGTGCTTTGGCAATTGGTTAGTGATAAACGATGGGGAGAAGTGGTCACGGCAGCCAATGTGGTACTGGCAAAAACCCCAACCGATGCCCTGACCAGATTTGCTCGAGAAAGAGCGCTGAATGAACTCACACGGGTAAAAACTTTTACCTTTGGCATCAGCGCTCCGCTGACTGGTGCTTTAAAACAAGTTGGCGAGGCGTTCTTGCAGGGCGCATTTTTGGCGGTCAACGACATCAACAAGGCGGGCGGTCTGAAAAAAGACGGGATTTACTCGAGAATCAATATTTTCATCTTGAACGACGGTGCAGACCGTGCCACCGCCTTGAACGTCGCCTCGAGTTTCATCGCTGACAAATCGGTGCTCGGCGTGGTTGGACCGTATTCCTCGAGTACCTTGCTGGCGGCGGCACCGGTTTACAATTCTGGCTTGCCAGTCCTTGCCCCTGCCGCCACCAACCCAAAAATATCGCAAGCCGGCGAGTACATTTACCGCGTTGCGCCAAGCGACAACCAGCAGGGCGCGAGTTTGGCGCGGCTTGTGAAGGCAAGGGGTCATAAAGCTGTTGCAGTCTTATTTGACGAAAACGATGCGTATTCAAAAGGTCTTGCCGATGCCTTCACGCTCGAGGCTAAAAATATTGGTCTTGCGACCAGCCCGTTTAAGATCGAACTGAACAAGATTACGCAAGTCACCGTTGGAAATTATGCCGTTGATGCCGTGTTCATCAGTGGGTACACCAATGACGTTGCGGCATACACAAAACTTCAAGCTGGTTATCCTCAAAAAGAAGTCTTCGCAGGGGACGGCGCTTACGGACAGGATTTGTTTCAGCAGGGTGGCGATACCGTCGAGGGTGTGATTGTCACGACGTTCTGGCATTCAACCTTGAACGACCCGAAATCCAAAGCCTTCACCAAACACTTTGAAGCCCTGTTTGGCGGCGGCACACCCAACGCCAACGCCATGCAAGCTTACGACGCCATGCGCACCATGATTCAAGCCCTGGCTCGAGCGCCCAAAGGCAGTTTGCATCCCGTCAAAGACGGCTTGGACACCTTCCGCACCAAACCAGGCGAGGGCGTGACCGCACCCATCAAATTTGATGCGAACGGCGACGTGGTGGGTCGTCCGTTTGTGGCGATTCAAGCCAAGGGCAACAAGTTCGTCGCGCTCGGACTTGCACCCTAAAGCTCGAGCCTTAAAACTCGAGATCAACGCCCGTGAATTTACCGTTGTCTTGAATCACTTCACCGTCGGCAATCAATTGTCCACCACTTCGTAAATCCGTAATCAAATCCCAGTGAATGGCGCTTTGGTTCAGTCCGCCGCTTTCTTTGTACGCCCGTCCGAGCGCCAGGTGAATTGTGCCGCCCATTTTCTCGTCGAACAAAATGCTGCCCGTCGCTCGAGCAATGCCGGCATTTGTGCCAATGCCGACCTCGCCAAGGCGTTTTGAACCAGCGTCCGTCTCGAGCATTTTGTGTAAGTACGCCTCGCCAACTTCGGCGCTGGCATTGATGACCAAACCATCTTTAAACTCGAGCCTCACGCCGCGCACCTCGCGCCCTTGGGCAATGGCTGGAATGTCAAAATAGACTGTTCCGTTCACGCTGTCCTCAATCGGAGCTGAAAAGACCTCGCCACCTGGCATGTTGCGCTGCCCGTCGTCGTTGATCCAAATTCGGTTTTTAACCTGCATGGTCAGGTTTGTATGCTCAGACCGAATCTCGAGTTTGTTCGCTTTGGTCAAACGCGTCACCAGTTCTGCCTGACGAACCCCCCGTTCGCGCCAAATTTCGTTTGGCTTTTCATGCTCGAGTCCCACGGCTTTCACCAGAAAATCAGTGTAATCGCGCAGGCTCATGCCCGCCTCCTGCGCCAGCGCGTCGGTCGGAAACTGACACGCCATCCATTTCACGTTCCCCAGAATATGGGCTTGAATCTCTTGCCGTGCGACCGCATTCTGGCGTTGACGCAGTGGGTCAACGCTCGAGAGTGATCTGGTGTTCTCGGGAGCGCCAATGTTAATCAGGGCATCAGCTCGTTTGCCACTAAATTGCTCGAAGTCATTTGGCGTATCAAAATGCAGGTTTTGACCGTGTTTGTAATACGATTCCAGCATTCCTGGCAGCGCAATATTCACAATCGGAAAAGCCCCAAGCTCTAAGACGCGCTGGTAAATCTCGAGCACCAAATCTTGGGCTTTTGGCGTGCTGTTGACCACCACGTACTCGCCCGCTTTGACGTCTGCCGAGTAATCCACCAACAACCGTGCGTAGCGATTCCAAATTGAATTCATGCGCAAATAATACCTTAAGCCTCGAGCAGCAATCGCATTTCATTCGAGGTTTCAAAGCCAAGTTCCGAGTACAAGTTTTTGCCCGCTTCGGTGGCGTGCAAACTGACAGACCTGATCTCGCGCAATTTGGCTTCCTTGAGCAGCGCTTGAATCAATTGCCGCGCCAAACCCTGCCGACGGTGCTCGAGTTCGGTGTAAACATTAAAAATGTAAGCTCGAGTGCTGTTGGTGTCCCCGTAAGTCGGTGCAGCCTCGAGCAGCAACATTCCCGCGCCAGCCGCGACCTGATGCACGTTGGTTGCCAGCACTCCCAGGTATTTCCCGCCAGCGATGGCATCCCGCACCCAAGGTAAAAACGAGGTCAACATGGCTTGCATTTTGGCATCGTCGGCTTTTCCCATGTCCAAGAACAATCGGCGTCGTTGAACGGCAATGATGGCGGCATCTTCTTTGGTGGCGGGGCGAATATCGTACATGAACGTATTTTAATATCCCAATGCGGGAACTTGTATTTTTAATACCCCAATGCGGGAACTTGTATTTTTAATACCCCAATGCGCGGATGCTGCCTTGTGAGAGTTCTTCGTTTTGTGGCAAATTCAAACGCTTGTCCAAATGCCAACCCGCAGGCAAGGTTGGGGCTTTGCGCAAGACACCCGAAGCCCGTTTGCGCAGCGTGTCAAGCCGTCCAAGTTGCTCGAGTAGCGCACTTGGATCATTGCGGGGTATCCGAATTTCTTTGCCGTCACTGGTTTTACCCATGTCCGAAATCCCACCGTACTCGAGGGTCAAAACCTTCAGATTTGGCGTTTTGGCAATGACTTCTTCAAGCAAAATGTAATCGAGTTCTGAAAGTGGCAAGTGACGATCCCGCAAACCATCCGCCTCGAGCCTCGCGCCGGACACATGAATTTCCCTGACTTTATTCAGTGGCAAGGCATTGATGTAATCTCGAGCTTCCTCGCCGCCGTGGTAGGCACTGACTCGCGCATGAGCCAGGTCGAGCAAGAATCCAGCCTGTGAACGCTCGAGACAATCCGCAATAAAGGCTGGGTCGGTCACAAAACTTGGGCGTTCACTCCAAGCGTAATGCGCGACATTCTCGAGCAAGACTTCGAGTCCAGTGAGTTCTTGCAAGGCGTTGACGCTGTTCACCACACGCCCCAGCGCCAATTCTCGAGACATTGGCGCTTCAAAATCTTCGGCTTGAACATCCAAATGCACACTGATGTACGGCGTGCTGCTTGCCTGTACCAAATCCAGCAAGACCCCAGGCTGAGGAATCTCGAGCATCCCAGCGCGGTAAAAACCGCCCCAACCGTGCAATAACACAGGGCGCAAGGCTCGAGCGGCGTTCAGGCTCAGTCTGGCTTCGCGCTCGAGCGGCATTTTCAGGTAATCGAGCGGTGGGTTGATTTTGCGTAATAACTTCTCGAGGGCGGTGCTCCAATTGGCGGCGAGATGAATCATAAAAGCCTCCTCAACCCCGTTTGCTTGGGTTCTCGAGGGTTTGGTTTGACCTCGAGATTCTGGGGTGATGTTTGTGAGTATTATACACATGATACTCAAAAAAGTATATTAATTAAACCTTGAATAACGACCCAACAAAACCAGGCTCGAGCCATAAAAAACTCGAGCCTGGCGAAAGGCTCGAGCACAAGAGACAAAACTTTTAAAGCAAAGGTGCTATATTGCGTGGGGTGGCGTAAACACTGATCGGTTCGGACGGAAATGTTGTATCCCGACCATCAACCCTAATTTTCCCTTTTAACCGCAAGCGCACTTGAAAGACCCCTCGAGCATCGTAGGTCTCGGCGGGCATTGAAACAAAAAACCCTTGATTTCCACTGCTTTGGGTTTCGTCAATATAATCCACCAAAAGCGAAGGACTGATGTTAGGGGCTTGGGTATTGATCCACTCGACTGTTTTCTTTATTCGAGCAGCAAATCGTTGAGCGTCCGGCAGTTTCGGGAGTTGTCCCACCAAACTAGCCGAAACAGGACTTGGCGGGCAAAATTTGTAACAGGTTAACGCTGGAATCGAAGTGGTTAAGGTCTGAATAAGACTATCTGGATCAGCACTGGTTGGACTGGTTGTACATTTGGCAAGCCCTGGTCGAAATTGGCATCCGACCTCGCCCCAATCTGTTGAAGGCGACCCTGCAACTTTGCTGTACAAATTCATGCGAAACTCCATTAAGGCTAACCGAGACGAATTGGCTGTGTCTTCGTTTAACAATTCTGAAGATGTTGTGAGATTACCAGCAAGCCCTCGAGTAACCTTAGGACGAAAAACCGCGTAATAAGCAACAAACTGGTAACACCCGACACCTGCGGTGCTATTTGGCGGTGTGTAAAGATCAGCACTTGTAGGGGTGGCAAATGTTGATGTCAAACACTGTACAGTTGGATCTCGAGGTGCGGTAATCATTGCCAGTATTTGTGGGTTGCTCGAAGAGCCGCCGATGTTTACCGTAAAATTAGTATTTTCATTGATCCCAGTTTTCTGGATTGAGGTGCCAAGCGTAAAATAAGACCAATCCACGGGAACGTCAGTGCCTTCTTGTGTTTTGATGACACTTGGTTGAGTGGCAGTGTTTTGAGGCGGGAACACGTAATAGGCTCGTTGAATTTCTTCGTTCATGATCGCTGCGGCTGTCCGAAGCTCCTCTTGAACATTGGTCTGGGCATTAATGTTACGGGTTATATTAGAAGAATCGTGCAATAACTGCCCAGCCCCAACCATAATCATTGCCAGAATAAACAAACTGATCAAAACTTCAATGATTGTAAAACCATAAATTTGCCTTTCATGCTTGGGACTCATGGTGTTGTCACCCCAGTCGAAGGACGGGTAATCAAAGTTGTCAGACTCACTGGCTTGGCTCCAGAATCGGTTGGAGGTATGGCTGTGATCTTCACCAGCCTTAAAGTATCTGACAAATTTTTCAAAGCTGCGCTTGTGAATGCTGGCGCGGCAGCAGACGCATTATTGGCAGAGGTCACTGTAGCTGTCATGGTCCAACCAGTCGGAAGTTGAATGTCATACCCAGACCCATTGATTTTAGGCCAGTAAGATGGTGTGGTTGTATTAAAATCAGTATTAACCGCAGCAATATCAGGTCCGTACTTATTGGGTTGAAGCCACAAAACCTTGACCAACTCAATATACGACTTCGTGAAATTGAGTGCCTGGCTTTCGAGGTTGCTTGCTCGAGTAACTCTTAATGGAATGGTTAAGCCTAAACTCAGCAACACAACAACGCCCAGAATCACCAATGAAATCAGCATCTCAACCAGAGAAAACCCAGCACGAAATCTGTTTGGTTTAGATTGTACAGCCTGAAGTGTTTGAAATATCACGTGACACCACCTTTCCAGTAACGCCTACCAGATCAACTGCGGTTTTTAAGCTAGAAATACTGCTAACCAATTCAAAACAAATTGGAGCGCCTCCACCCAAAGTCCGCGCAAACGGTGCTTTAAACAAAGGATTTGAAAGATTAATTGTTGTTGGTTTAACGGCAATGGTTACTGAAGTCGGAAATTTACCAATGACATCTGGAGCAGAATTGGCTACTGCAACCCCAGCCGCATTTTGAGCCGAGTAAACAAAAGACTTTTTATCTGTAGAAATGGTCAGTAAATAATTGTAACCAAAACGACGTACCAAAGTCCGAACCCGCTCGGTTGCTTGTTCAAAGGTTTTTTGTGCTTCACGCATTTCGCTTCTGTCCCTGCCGCTAGACAAAGCCCCAGCACTTAAGGCAAAGACAATACCTAACATTGCCATAACAATGAGAAGCTCGAGCAAAGTAAAACCAGCCTGACGATTTTTCATCGCTCACCTTCCTACTGGCGCGTACACGCCTGTACGACGAATTTCCATTGCACCACCAGCAAATCCAAGCAAACCAGCAAGTCGTTCGTCATAGAAAACACCCATTGATGGCGCGTAATTGATTGCGCCACTCCCAGTGCCAGCGGTTGTTGTGGTTGCAGGTGTGTGATTCATGATGGTTGTTCGGTTGGTTGCAAATGGGTCTGACAGGGTTCTCGAGTCACCAGTTAACAAGAAACCCAACTCGAAAGAAAGCAAAGATCCGTGATGAATCCAACGGGCTTGATTGTTAGAACTTGTGGCAGAACTGTTGTCTTGGCGGTATCTGGCAACACAAAAAACAGCATTTGGCGAGTACAGCATACCATCGGTACGCAGTGGACCTTGGTTTTGATCCCCGGCTGTGTTTGGGTCGCGGTCTGCAGCGGTTTCCATGGTTGCCAACCACATGATCTTTAAAATTCTGGTTTGGCTGATGTCACCAATTTGGTCGTAACCAGTGCCAGCTTGATTGGTTTGCAGTAAGCCACCAAGCCAACCTGTGGTCATGCCAGCACCACCATCAAGGGCTTGGTTAGCGCCGGGTTGCGCCATCCAGGCTGCGGCTGTGACATCTGGAGTTCCTGCACCGTTCCAAGTGCGAACAGATGGGGCAGAACCTACCGGAGTACACCAGAACCCGGAATTTAGCATCAGCGTTGTGGTATTAAAAACGGTCGGGAGAAGTGGAAGCGGATTTGTGACCCCGTTGGCGCAACGTAAATTAGGGTTTCTGATTGCTCCGCCAGCCGTAGGCAGTGTTGTAAACCCATTATTTGCGGCAAGCGTGCTGCCAATGCGAATTGGACCGTTAGATGGGTACAGGGTTTGGAGTGTGTAGGAATCAAGTGAGTTGAGTTGTACCCCAAGGGTTGCTGTGTCTTCGTAATTTCCTAATGCAGCCAGTCCGGTACCAGTGCGCTTTGCCATAAAACCAAATGGCGAACTGGCAAAGCGGACATTGGTGTGGTTGTTTGCAATCTCAGCCAACTCGTGAACAAAACCCATCACCCGAACGCCGCTTTGGTCTCCGCCCACTGCGTTATTCCCTGTCGAACCAGGAACCAACTGCGACGACCAAGCTGCAGTGTTTGCAGCGCTTACAGTGATTGGCGGATTAAAATTACCATTGCCACGGTTTTGTCCAATTTGGTCGTTGATTAAATTAAATTGGCTGCGATTGGCACGACCGTCGGGGTGATCGTAGTCGCCTACGATAATGCTGCCACCAGCCATGAAAGCAACTTTAGGTAATGCCGTTGGGTTGGTATAACTAGGTTTTGATGCGTCTGCGTTTTTGATTAAACACGCTGAACCTTCACAGCCGTACACCAGGTCACCGACTATGTAAATGTTGCCACGCACAATAAAACGCCCTTCGCCTTTGATTTGCCCACGTATGACCAAATCACCATTGACATGAACCGTGCCAGTAATTGACACAAACCTTTGTGAAGTGCCGTTATCACCGATACGACCAGCATCAACAATCAAATTGCCATCAAAATAACCAGATTTAGTCGCGCCAGCACCATTTAAGACAGCCCCCGCTGCCGCGTTGCTGGCAGATGGGAAAATGTCAGTTGCAGCGAATGGAATGCTTAAGACTGCAATATGATTTGCATTTAAAGCCGCAGCATTAAGAATACTGACGTTGCGAATGGAATTACCACCCGAAACTTCGGGAGTTGCTGCTGTTCCAGCGGCAGTGATAAAACAAGGGTCAATACGGCAGTAAGCAAGGTTAAAGGTGTTGTTAAGTGGGCTGTAAGCAACCCAGAAATTGTTAACTGTTGCGGCTGTGCCAGTTGGGACACTCAAGGGGAAAAAGGTATTGGTATTGAGTGGTTCTACTACTGCGTTTGCCGTGTTATTTGTAGGTCGCAAGTCGCGGTTGTTTGGACTGGCGAGCGCTTGTTGAACCAACCAACCAGCCCACTGGTTTCGGAAAGCGGTCTCAGCCGCTTGAACTTGAGCCAGGTTTGGATTTGTACCGGCATAAGGTGTCCCGAGTGGCATGACTGGAGGGATAGGAACGACCCGTGCTGGTAGTGGTCCTGGAGCAACATTTATGTTTGAATCCCGAATGATCTCGTTAAGAACGCCAATATCTGCAATAAGCATGGCTTGCGTCATGGGTTGACCCACGGCTTTACCAATCACACCGTTTGCCCAAAAGTTTCCAGCAGCAAAAGTATCGCCAACTCGACTGCCGTTAAATGTTGGGTTTGCGTTTACAGGGTCGTAACTCATGCGAATGCCTGCACCAAGAACCCCCGAACTTGGACGGCTGACACCGTAAATAACAGCCGTTGGACCACTAGGCGTTAACGTACCAGATGGCGCACCGGACATGTAATTAACCCATTCGGCATCGGACAAGAGCTTGTCATTGTTGCCGTCGTAGATAATTGACGGGAATTTATCGGGCAAGATACCGTCTACAGCCGTTGGACCAAAAGGATAGTTGTAGTAAAGCTTGCCCATAGGTTTTGCACCAGCAGCGGCGGCATTGATGGCAAGCGATTGCTGAAAATTGCCTGCGGCAGCAGGGTCGTAACTGGCAGCCGCAACGGCTGCCGTATATTTGGTAGAGGTGATTGCTGCGCTGAGTGTCGTGTTCGGGGCGGGTATGATCAAACCTGGTTTGGCAGCACTTGCCCAGGGTGCAAAGTGAACATTTAAACCTGGGGTTGGCGCTGTTGTTCCTCGAGAGTACAAAGTTCCGGCAATGAACGTGTCATTGACGGCTTGTGCTGTGAAATCAAAGTTAATGCCTGGACTTGCGTTCAAAGCGCCAAGTTTGACCCGTTTAAAAGTTTTGTTAAGGTTTTCGGGGGCGGTTGGGTCGGCGTAAGCGCGGGTCATGTTGTCCACTTGCAAGTGGCAGAACGCACAGTTGATGTCGTTTGTTAACAATGCGTATTCGTCACCCGGAAAAGGAGTTCCGGACAATTGCAAGGTGCGTGCAATTTTGCGTCCAGCCAATTCGGTTGTGCCATTTTTGATTGAACTGCTAGATTCAATGGTCAACGTAATGTCATCTCCGACATCAACACGTTTGACAGTCACACTTACGGTGTTGCCAATACCGTCTATTGTAAAGGTAGGCAAGGTTATGGTTGTGTTGTTTAACAGCCCAGGTAGTACCCCTGCACTTTCGTTAGTTACACTGTTGTTTGGCAAGAGTCCATTGCCATTGTTATAGATACAACTAGCGTTGTTATTTTCGTTTGTCGCAGTTTTTCTTTGGGTTGTCGTATAGTTCGAGGCGTTCCAGTTTCCAGTTAGCCATTTTTTAAAGGCACAGACATCAAATTTGACGTTAGCACTGCCTTCGGTAGAAATGACCCAACGGCGGTAGGTTTCGTAAAAAACCGTGTCGAGGGATTTTTCGATTCCAGCTTCTGCCAGGTTTTGCGATTGCGTGGCAAGCACCGTGTCGGTACTCGAGCCTTTGTTGCCCAATGCCAACAAGGTCGAAACAGTCACCAGTGTTGTGATCATCACGATCAAAATCAGGACTGTGACCAGTGCTATACCTTGATTCTTTTGATTTAACTTTTTGCGAATGACAGGTCTTAACATGATTCCTCCGTGGCTCGAGTCTTTGCAACTCGAGAATTGTTCTGAGTCTGACTTTATTTGAATTTTGTGAATCTGCGTACCCCTTCTCGGGGGATGATGTGACTTGACGCAAGCGTGTTTTTCGTGCCACACTTCTTAGCAGTGAAACTGACCGCCCGAGCTAGATAGTCCAGAATCAACCCACTTGGGTTTGTTCTGGACTGCTTGCTGTACACGGTCGGTTTTTTTATGTCCCATCAAATCCAACTCTCGAGTCTCGAGGTAAACCCATGAACATGATCGAACAATTGCTGTTAACCCCTGGTCCCACGCCCATCGAACCCCATGCGGCTCGAGCGCTTTCGTTTCCAATGCGCGGTCACATGGATCCTGATGTGTTTGCGATCAACGCGCGGATTCAAAAGAATTTGCTCGAACTGTACGGCGCGGGTGCGGATGCGTTCACGTGTTTGCTGGCTGGGACAGGTTCGCTTGGCATGGAGGCTGGGTTTTACAATTTGCTCGAGCCTGGTGACGCAGTGTTGGTGTGTGCCAATGGCGAGTTTGGTTTTCGCATGGCAGAGATGTGCAAGCGTGTTGGCGCGGTGGTGACTTTGGTCACAGCGCCGATTGGACGTGCCATCAAACTCGAGGATGTGAAGGCAGCGCTCGAGCAGCAAAAATTTAAGTTGGTGGCGGTGGTGCACGGCGAAACCAGCACTGGGGTTCTCAATCCTGCCGTCGAAATTGCCAAACTCGCCAAGGAACACGGTGCGCTGGTGACGGTTGATGCGGTCACAACGGCGGGCATGATGCCGTACAAGATGCTCGAGTGGGGCATCGATTATGCCTACACGGGTTCGCAAAAATGCCTGAGTGCGCCCCCTGGCGTTGCGCCTGTGGCGTTTAGTGCGGCGGCAATTGCTTGCGTCGAAAACCGCAAGACTCGAGTGCCGCTCTGGTACGCCGATCTCGAGGGTTTGCGGGCGTACTGGGATCGCCGTGAGTACCATCACACGGTGGCGGTGCAACTGCATTACGCGCTGGATGCGGCGTTGCAGGCGGCACTCGACGAGGGCTTGTTGGCTCGGGCGCAGCGTGTGGAGTTGGTTGGTGCTGCGACCCTTAAAGCCTTGGCTGTGGCTGGTTTCGAGGCGTTCGTGCCTGAAGGTGAGCGTTTGCCAACGGTTTTGGCGGTTAAGCTGCCCGATCACCTCTCAGATGTCAAAGTCCGTGCCAGCCTGCGCGAGCAAAACGTGATCATCACGGGTGGACTGGGCGAGACGGCGGGTAAAATCTGGCGTCTTGGCTTGATGGGCGAGGCGGCGCGACCCGCTTATTACGCGCGTTTCCTCGAGACGCTCGAGCGTGTGATAGGCGTTGCTGGAATGGTTGAGGTCTTCGAGCAGTCCTTGTCAATTGCCTAAATTGGGTATTCCTCGAGTTTTCACGGTAAAGTGTGTTTGATGCGTTCGAGTTTTGCTTCGTGGTTTTCGGGTTTGATGCTTGCGGCTTTGGGTGCGGCGGCAATGTTTGTGGTCACGCCCTTCCCGCAGCGTTTTTTGGTGGCTTGCCTGATGGTGTTTTTGGTTGATGCCTTTGGCGGTCGCTGGTTTAGTTATGCGTCAGGTTTGTTACTGATTGTTGGGTTGTTCAATGATCCGACTGGGCACTGGGTGCAGTTGTTTCCCTTGGTGGTTGGTAGCTTGTGGGCGGCATTGTTGTTGCGCCATACCGAACCAGGCTTTTTGGGGGTGGGCTTGAGTTTTATTGGTTTCGCCTTGCCCGTGGTGGCGTTGGTGACCTTGCGCAGCAAAATCGATCCCAATTTGACCTTGCCGCTCGGCTCGAGATTCTTGATGTATTCTCTGGTCAGCGGTGCTATTGCCATTGTGCTCTCGAGTGTGATCGGTTTTTTTCTGAAACGTTCAACCCAACCCAAGGCTGCCAAAACCAGCAAAAGCGTGACGCCTCGAGTTCGAGTCCAACGTTAAGTTCATGTTGAAGCGAATTGAAAGCTTGAACGGGTTGCTAAAAGTTGTTGTGGGGCGGGTGCTCGAGGCGCAAGTGCCCATTTTGGCGGCGGCGCTGGCGTACTACGCGACGTTTAGTTTGTTTCCGTTGTTGTTGCTTGCCGTGGCTGGCTTTGGGTTTGCACTTCAAGCCCGTCCCGAATTGCAAACCCAGGTGCTCGAGTTCATGCAAAACAGCATTGGCACGGCGTTTCCGAGTGCGGCGGATTTACTCAATGACACGTTAAAAGATTTAAAAGTTTCGGTCTTGTTGCGCTTTCAAGCCAATGCGGGTGCAACTGGGGCGATTGGTTTGCTGGCACTTTTTTGGGCAGCCAGCGGTTTTTTTACGGTGCTGCAAGGGGCGCTGACCAAAGCCATTCCTGGACAGCGCAACCGCAATGTCGTCATGCAGCGCGTGGTGGCGTTCGTCAGTGTGTTTACCCTGGGTCCGTTGCTGCTGCTCTTGATGCTGGTCGGCACGGTTCTCTCGAGTTTGGGCAGCATTCCGGCGCTGGGTATTCTCAGAAGTGCCTCGAGCACCCTGCTGCCACTTTTGGGGGCACTGATCTTGTTTGCGTTTTCCTACCGCTTCTTGCCCGCCCACACGCCAGGCTGGAGGGCATCGCTGATTGCGGCGGTGCCGACAGCATTGGTCTGGCAATTGGCGCGGCAAAGTTTGGGCTGGCTGACTCCAGTTGCCAACTTTCAGGCAACTTATGGTCTGCTGGCAGGTTTTTTGCTGTTGCTGGCGTGGTTGTACCTGTCCATGTACATTTTTTTGCTGGGTGGTGTTCTGACTGGGTTGCTCGAGCGTCGAGACATTGAATTGGAGGAACTTTTAGGCAACGCCTAAAGCCTTGAAAACCTCGCGCCAAGCCTCGAGTGGCAGAGCGCCCGAGAAAAAGTAACCGCCGACCACAAAGGCGGGTGTACCGCCAAGCTCGAGGTCAGCTCCGAGTTGGTTGTCAATTTGCACTTGGCTGAGGTACTTTTGGGTGTTTAAGCAGTTTTTGACGCTGTTGGCGTTTGCGCCAACGCCTCCCGCAAGTTCGACCAATTTATTGTCGAGGCTCGAGCCGGTCAAACTTGCCCATGAATCGTGGGCTGCGCCGTACAACAGATTGTGATAATCCCAGTATTTTGCTGACCCAGCCTCAAAAACGCAGGCGGCGGCGCTGGCAGCCCGAACGGCTTCATTGCCGCCAACGGTAATCATGTCGCGGTACACAAAACGAATCTTGCCAGTGTCGATAAATTCTGTTTTGATTTGTTTTAAGGTCTCTGTGGCAAACAAGCGGCAGTAACCGCACTTAAAATCGGCAAATTCGGTCATGGTGATCTTGGCGTTTTGGCTGCCAAGGCTGTACCTCGAGCTTCCTGAGACATCACCCATTGGTTTTCCGACCACCCGAATGCGTTGCCCGCCCACGGTCGTTTCAATCACAATGGGTTTCAGTAGCGTTGGTGATCCAGCTGTGATTTGGTTTTTGCTGGAGGCACTCATTCCCAGTACCAAACCCAGCACCAATCCTGCCACCACGCCCAGCAGTCCTGTCAGGGTTGGGTTAATGCCGCCACGTTTGGGCGTTACAATTTCGGGTTTTAAAGGTTCGCGCATGGTTTGATCCTAGCAGGAATTTCTGGTTTCTTCGAGCATCATTCTTGGCAATCGGTTTAAACTCGAGACATGAACCAACCCATAAATTGGCGTGAACTCGAAGAACGCATTGGCATTGAGGCTTTACCCGCGTTTCATCGCAAATTTTTGCAAACCCGAGGCGAACAAAATCCTGATGCCCTGGCGCTCAGGCGGGTGCAACAAAATGTTGAACGAGAATTAAATAAACTTGTGCTTGAGGGCAAGGCAAGCAAAACAGAGGAGACTTGGTTGGTGGATGCTGAATTGCTGGAAGGCTTGGTTTAATTTTCCAACTCGTCAAAGTCGTGATATTCCGCGCCGTCATCCTCGAGTTCGTCAAAACCTCCGCCCGCCTTAAAGTCTTGGTAACGCCTCAGAAAGCCTACCAGCACGCGGTTGAATTCGTCTGGGCACTCGAGCGGCGCGTTGTGACCACCGCCGGAAACTGTGACCAGCACACCCAAACCTGGTTTGACCCATTCAACGATTTCGTGGCTGTAACGCATTGGGGTCAGGTTGTCGTCCGATCCGACCATCACCAGAACGGGGCATTCGATGGCTCGCAAGTACTTGCGTTGATCGCCAAATTGCAAAATTGACTCGAGCGCGATTCTGGTCGGGGCAGGATCACGACTGGACGCCAAGGTTTTCAGATGTTCCAAGTGATCTCGTGAATACTCGAGGTAATGGGCGCCCCACAGCCAAGGCATTGCCACCGTAAACGCCAGGGCGCTGCCGCCAACATCCAACGCCTCGAGCACACTGCGAATTTTGATCTCGAGCACCGCGTCCAACTTGCCGAGCGAATCTGCCAGGGTCAGACTGAGGGTACGGGTCGGAAATTTGGCAGCCAGACGGTACGCCAGAATGCCGCCGCCAGAATGACCAACCACGTGGTAGTGCTCGAGTTTCAGTTCACTCAGCAATGCGATCAGTTCCTCGAGATGATGCTCCAGGTTCATGTCAGCTTTTGGGTAACGGTTGTAACTTAAAATTTGGTAATCGGCTTCCAAAGCCTTGATGGTATGAACCCAACTGCTCGAGTCGGCAAGTTCGCCGTGAAGTAAAATGACGGTCTCTAAGGCGCTCAGATTACCCTCGAGCGTGTAAGACAAGTTGATGTTTCCAGAGTGAAAGACAGGCATGTTCTTACTGTACCTGTCAACCTAGAGGAATTGTCTAGGTTTTAGGTTGCGTTAGAGAATTTGGCAACACGATCATGAAGGTTTCTCGAGTTGTAAAAATAAGCGAATAGCAATTGGCAGCAACTGATTTGCTATTCGCTAACTGCTTACCCCACTGGAATATCCCGACATTTCCTGCCTGACCGATTTCTCAAGCACCGTTGTTACTTGCACAAATCGGTTTGGCAAACGTCCAACACCGACCAATCTCGAGCGGCTTTGATCTGAAATTTCAGGGTCAGCGTGCCGTTCTCGAGCAGGTATTTCTCGCCAGTCGAGGCGTTCAGGTCGCTCAGGCTGGTCGCGGCAGTCAGCAGGTTGCGGTTGTCAATCCAGTAATCGCGGTAAATCTTGAGCGTCCCAGCACTCCAAGGAAGGCTGACCAGCAACCAATCGCCAGGTTTGCGATCCCTGAATTCGATTCTCGAGTGACCAGGCACTGCGCCGTTTGGATTCAGGCTGTAACTGCGTTTGTTGATGATCGTGGTTTGAAAGTTTTCGTTGGCGGCACCGTTTGGCACGCCCCACATTTGATGCACGGGTTTTGCGCTGTCGTTGCGGGTCATGCTGACCGGACTGAGTTCCAGGGGTGTGGCGTCTAAATTATTGAAGTAAAACCGTCCGTACTCGAGGTTGCAAATGCTGGCATTCCAGGCGGGTTTGGCAGTGCAACCGTCCAGAATAAATGGGTTGTTGACCACCACGCTTTGTCCCGCAGTGCCAGTCAATTTGCCGTCAGAATCGTTGAACACCGCCGCCCTGTAACCGTCCGAACCGTCATCGCTGGTTGGCGTGGTCGGCACGGCGTGGTCTTCAAAAAAGACTTCGTTGGCGTTATTGAAACTCAGGTTGCTCGAAAAATTGTTGGCGTCAATGTCAAAGGCGGTAAATCGCAGGTAACTGAGACCGCTCGCGCCGCGTTGGGCGTTGGGAACATAATTGGCGAAAGTGGTGTTCATGGCGCCAACTTTGCCGTCGTAAAATTCGTAACCGCGAATCGGGAATTTGGCATCCCAAGGTTGTGGCAGGCTACGACCATCGAGACCGACGGGTTGGGTCGAGTAGGCTTTTTGACCCATGTTGGCACTTTCGCCAATCATCACCGAATTCTCGACCATCGTTTCGTTGGAAGCAAAGGTTGCACCAATCGCGTTGTCGGCAAGCAGCGCGTTTTTCAGGTGCAAGTGACCGCCGCGCAACCAGACGCCGCGATCACGGTTTTTATACGCCGTGAAATTGCTGATGACGTTTTCGACCAGCGCCGAATCGGGCAGGGTGTTACCGTTGGCGTCTTTGCCTGGCGGCACCGGGTTGACTCGAGCTTGGTAATAGGTGGTTTCACTTGCCATGGGTTTTGGTGTGGAGTTGGGGTTTGGTCCGTCATCCACGTTAAGTCCTTGGTTGTCATTCGAGTGTGAAATATTGCCGCTAAATTCAGTTAACGCGGTGCGTCGTGGGTAAATGTTGACATTGGCAGCGACTTTATCCACGCTCGAGGGTCCCAATGGACGCTCAGGCAGCGCAATCCAGAAGCCGATGCCTTGCGAACCCGCCGCGACATTGTTGCGGAACGTGTTAGCGGGGTTGGTGATCCAGTAGGTGCTGGGGTTGGTGTCGGTGGGCAGCAGTTCCTCGCCAGCTTTTGGTTTTTTGGTCAAAAACCCGAGGTTGTGCTCGAGCACCAAACCTGTTTCCGCGCCATCCTCAAGAAAATAACAGTGTCCAATCGCGTCAAACGCGGCATTGTTTTCGATTAGCACATTGTTGCTGCCGTGAATCGTGATGCAGCGGTTAAAGCTGGTGTGGATGCTCGAGTTTTTCAAGTACGAACCTGTGGCGTTGTCGCCCATCATGTGCCAGTGAATCGGGTAACGCCCCGTCTTTTGTTTTTGACCCATGCGGAACAACTCGACATTTTCGACGTGCATGGCACCGCTGCCCATGTTCATGATGTGCCCGCCAAAACCGCTTGTGCTCGAGGCATCATCGCCCTGAAGGCGAATGTTTCTCGAGAGCAGCGCCACCTCGGCGCGTTCGTCGAGGCTTGTGCCTGCAATGGTTTGCAGTTGGCCGTAGTGCATGTACGCCAGCGCTTTGCTGAGTGTGAGGGTGTTGCCATTTATGGCGGCAATCACAGTCTCTTCGGCTTGAGCTGGGTCAAAATCAGTTGAGGCAATCGCAATTTTGTCGCCAACCCGCCAGCCAGGGTTGCCATCCAGGGTAATGGTGGTCGCGCCCTTGAGGGCAGTGGTGCTCAGTTTGGTCCACGGAATTCCCCTGGAAGCGCCGTGCAGCTCGAGTTGACCGCCCATCACGCCGATCAATTTGGTGCCCATGTTCATGGGGTTCAGGGTTTGATCTGAACCATTTAGGGTAATGACTGCCTGATTCTGAAAGGGCAGGTCGGTGCTGCCAACCTCGAGTTTGCCGTGCACCATGATGCTACTTGCAGACAACTCGAGGTCTTGATCTTTAAATTTGAGTGTGCCCTTGATGGTCACGTCGCCAAGATTGACGGCATTCTGGTCAAGTAAAACATTTTTGCCCAACGGAATCTCGACAGCTTCGCCAGCAACAGGAACTTTACCAGAAGTCCAAGTGCTCGCCTCAGACCATTTGACCAGCGTTACATTGTTAATTGGAGGAGTGTTACCGCTGCACGCGCCAAAACCCAGTCCAAGGCTCAGCCATAGTGTTAAACTCGAGATTCGCATGTTTTTAGATTACGGTGAAGATTGTCAAAGGCGTGTGCGTTTTCGCTGAGGGTAATGAGTTCACCTGATGCGTTTGAAAGTTTGTCCCGATCAAGTCTGATTTTCTTTTGAAATGTCACTCGAGCCTCGAAAAAATCCTTAAAACTCAGGTTAAGATTTAAGCAATGCCGATAAAGCGAATCCTAGTGGTAGCCGATATGGTGCATCCATACATCTACCGCGACACCTTTCCAAGTGGACTCGAGCCGCTGGATTTGGTCTTGGCAGCCGGCGACTTGCCTGGTTATTTTATGGAATTTGTGGCGACCCGCGTGACCTGCCCGTTCGTTTGGGTGCACGGCAACCACGGCGAAGAAACCGTCAAAGATTATTTGGGCAACCAAGTTCCGCCAGGCGGTGGGATTGCCGCGCACGGTCGGATTGTGCACGCGGCGGGGCTAACCATTGTCGGTTGGGGCGGCGCTCCAAAATACCGTGAGGGCGGCACGGGTCAGTACACTGGACTCGAGGCAAGAATTGGACTCTCAAAACTTGCTCCAGCCTTGGCGCTCGAGAAATTGCGCCGTGGACGGGCGTTCGATATTTTTTTGACCCACGCACCACCGCCTGGAGCGCACGCGGGTAAAGACTTTGCGCACCGAGGTTGTCTCGAGATCGGGCGTTTTTTAAACCATTACAAACCCGCGCTCAATGTTCATGGGCATGTTCACAATTACGAGGGGAACGCCCACGAGTATATGACCCCTGAAGGCACTCGGGTGATCAACGTTTACGGCTACAAGCTGCTCGAGATTGATTTTAGCCTCAAAAACAAGCAATCAAGTTCAATTGCGGTTTGAAATTATTCGCTTTTTGAACTCAAGGCTTTGTTGCGGTACATGTCACTGTCCGCGATGCGGTACAAGGTGTCGGCGTCTGTGCCATCGTCTGGGTAAATGGCAATGCCGATGCTGGCAGTAACCTTGTGGGCTTTGTTGCCAATCCGAACGCTGGTGTTGACTTCTTTGGCAATTTTTTCGGCAATTTGTTCGGCGTCGCCCCTCGATGCCAGATTGCAGACAATCACGCCAAATTCATCGCCACCCAAACGTGCCACCGAATCGCTTGAGCGCACCGCTTGGAGCAATTGTTTGGAAATGCTGCGCAACAACTCGTCGCCAGTGGCGTGCGAGAACAAGTCATTGATTTGCTTAAATTTATCCAAATCGACGTACATCACGCCGACCTTGTGCTTTTCACGGTCAGCTCGAGCCATCGCGATTGCCAGTCGGTCGTGATACAGCAAACGGTTTGGCAGTTCGGTTAACGGGTCGTGGGTGGCTTGAAACTCAAGTTGCTCCATCAGGGTTTGACGGTTGACTGCAATCGCGGCAAGGTCGGCAGCCGCATGAACCGCCCGAGAGTGATGCTCGAGCGAGTTGGGCGAGTAGAGGCTGAGCGCCCCCTCACTCTGGTTTTTGATAACGATGGGCAAGGTCAAGGAAGCTTTGAAACGTGCATCCATTACAACTTTTCTAAATTCTTCTGAAAGTTGTGGTTCGTTTTGCAGGTCGTTCACTTCGCTGCTTTCATTGCGCTGGGCGGCAGCCAAAATAGGATGGTTGTTGATTTGCGCCGCGTCGTTCAAAACAGCCCTGAATTCGTTGTTGAACAAATGGCTGGCAGCCAAATACACCGAATTGCCCTTGTTGAGATGAATGGCGCAAGCCGCACCGGAAAACTGGGCGGTCAGCATCTCGCAAATGACTTTGAGAATGTCTTCAAGTTGCGTGCCACGGGCGACCATCTCGAGAATCTGGTTGCGGTCGCGCTCGAGCCTGACGGCGCGTTTGTGCTCGGTGACATCAACGATCAAACCGCGAAGCCGCACGCCACCGTAAGGCAGGCGTGTTGCCGTGACCCGATCCTGAAACCAGTGCACCCTGCCTTTAACGTCTATCGCTCGAGATTCAACCTCTACGGGTTCGAGTGAACTCGAGGCATGTTGCAAACGCGCACTGATGTAATCCCAATCGTCGGGATGATGAATTCTCATCCAAACGCTGCTGAGCCTGGGACCCAAGAACTCTTCTATCGAATAGCCCAGCACCCGTTCGGCTTGCCGCGAGACGAAAGTACAAACAAAATCGCCCTCGCGGAATTCGGATTCCCAGACGATGCCTTCTAACGAGTTGACCAACTCTTGATAGAGCGCCCTCGAGCGGCGAAGTTCTTCCTCTGTGCGGGTGCGCTCAGTCAATTCGACCCTCAGGCGCTCGAACAGTTGCGCGTTCTCTAACAGTGGTGCTGCCGCCCTGGAAGCAGAGACCACCAAGTCAATTTCATTTTGATTGAATCCTCTGGGTTCAAAGCTGTCCAGCCCAAGTGTGCCGACCACTTTTTCGCCAGCAATGATCGGCACGATTAGCAGGCTCGACAAGCCGTAAGCGCGGGTGGCTTCGCGTCCCGCGCCCATTCGGGGATCGTTCTGGGCATCCAGAACAGCGATGGGTTGGCGCGTCTCGAGGACTTGTTTGGTGATCTCGTTGCCTTCCAGCCCTATTTGCAGTCCCAAATTGATCTCGCCGCGCAAACCAAATTCCGAAACAATGGTCAGCGCCAGTCCATCGTCGTTCAGACGGGCGAAACCGGCGTGTTCGACGCCGACGACCTCGACCAGTTCGGCGCAAATCACGTTCAAAACCGTGACCGGCTCGAGCGGAGCGCCAGCCGTCGA
>JAYTKL010000601.1:0-2634 GCA_043730305.1 Deinococcales bacterium
CAGAATGCGTCCGATCAAACTTTTGAAAGTTAAATTTCGAGCTGCCAGCAACGACAAGGGCAGGGCAATCAGTGCCGCCAGTGATGTGCCGACAAAAGCCGTGGCAACGGTAATGGTCGTGGCTTTCAGCACATCGCCAAGAATGCCTTGAAAGTCTGGGTTGATGGCGCGACCGACAATCAGCGACATGAACGGGAATTTCTCGAGCAGGACGGACAAATTAAATTCGACGGCGTGAAAGCCAAAGCCCAGCATGGCAATTAAGCTTGCCAGAATCAGACCGCTTTGCAAATCGCCTGCCTCGAGCGCTTCTTCGCCGCGCAGCAGCAACCCAGCGCCGCCGAGCAGCGCCAGAATCGAGAACAGCAACCACGTGCCAAAACCGTACCGAACTTGATCTGGGAAGACTCGGCGCACGCCAGCGTCGCTCGAGTCGCGTCCAAGTCCGGTTTCGGCAAGGTCGCGTTCGATCACGTAACCTGCTGGCAATTCTTTGGCGCTGGCAATTTTCGTCCAGGGTTTGCTGTCACCAACCCGGGCTTGTTGTTCGCGCAGCAAATTAAATTTGCGTCGTGCGTCGAGCCAATCATTTTGAGCGCGGGAAAACTCGAGTTTTGTGGCATCGTTCGAGATGGCGAGTCCAGTTTTGGCGTTCTCGAGTCTGGTTTCGGCGGTTTTGAGGCTGTTCTGGGCAGTGGTCCAGTCGCTCAGAATTCGGGCGCGTTCTTCGTTGACGCGTTCCAAATCTTCGTTGAATTCTTGGGCGAGTCTGGCGTCGTTGGCGGTGTTGAACGGGCTTGTGACTTTGTAATAACCGCGCAACGAGTCAAAAGTGATGGGTGCGCCACTGCCGAACAGGTACACGCCGAAAGCCACTGCCAGCACTGCGCCAGCACCCAGTGTGACCACGCGCTGGCGTCCTGCGGGGTACATCAGGGCAAGCAAACCCGCAACGGCAATCACGGTCAGCGGCAGGGCAATCTCGAGCACGCCAGACAAGCCCGAAATTTGAATCAGAAATTGCTGTTGGGTCGTCCAGAACCAGGACATGCCTAAAGCCACCGCGCCGAGGAGTACACCCAAGCCAGCCATGACTCGAGTGTTCAGTTTGACGCGCCAAATGATGAACAGTGCCAACAGCGCCAGCAGGGGTGCAAACCACAACCACGGGGCAATGCCTGACAAACCAAGCGGCGTGGGGGTGATGGTGTACCTCGAGAGCGTGCCGTAGACCGCCGAGAAGGGTTGCAGCGCGAACGAGAGCAACAATCCCGCCGCGCCCGCCACAATCAAGCGCCGTGCCGACCCTCGAGCCAGCAGGGTGGCAAGGCTTAAAAGGACAGCAATCACAATGTAGGTGATGGTCATAAATCCGCCACGCTTCCGGCGTAAACGCGCTCTTCCTCGAGATGCGTCAGTTGATCTGGGGTGCCGTCAAACACGAGTTGTCCTTTGTTAAAACCCAGAATGCGTCCCGCGAAATCTTTGGCGAGGCGCAACTCGTGAATGTTGACGATCACGGTCATGCCGTCATCGCAAAAAGATTTCAACAAGCCCATAATGACTCCAGAAAGTTTGGGGTCAATACTGGCGGTGGGTTCGTCTGCCAGCATCAATTTGGGTTCTTGCACCAATGCCCTGGCAATGGCGACGCGTTGTTGCTGCCCGCCGGACAGGCTCGAGGCTTTGGTGTACATTTTTTCCTCGAGTCCGACACGGGTTAGCGCCTGTACGGCTTTGGCTTTGTCGGTGGGCGTGTACAGACCGAACAGACCACGCAAGCGGTCATGGTAGCCCAGACGCCCCGAAATCACGTTCTCGAATGCCGTCAGCCGCGTGACCAGGTTAAATTGTTGAAAGACAAAACCGATCCGACGGCGCAATTTGCGAAGCTCGCGCCCCTGGGCAAACGCGATGTCTTCACCCTCGAGCAAAATCTGCCCAGTGCTCGGGTCGTTCAGACGGTTCAGACAGCGCATGAAGGTGCTTTTTCCGGCGCCGCTGAGACCAATCACGGCAATAAATTCGCCGTCCTTAATTTGAAGGTTGACGTTATCCAAGGCTTTGGTGCCGTCAGGAAAAATTTTGGAAAGGTTTTTGACTTCGATCATGTGCCGTCCTCAAAAGAAGCAACTTGATGTCCTCAAAAGAAGCAACGCGAGGTGTGGTCACCCCGCGTTTGGCTCGAGCATCAATTACTTGCGGTATTTGTTGGCTTCGCGCACGATATCGTAATCGCTGTCTTTGGCGACGGTCAGGGCGTTGATGCGGTACAAATCTTGCAGCATTTTCTTGGTGGCGGGGTTGCTCTTCATGCCGATCAATGCGCCAACCACTTTGACCACCGTGCTGCGGCAGGCGGTGTTGTAGCCAGTCCGAACAGACACGGTATCGCCAGGAATCGGCTTGGAGTATTTCAAAACCCGAATTTTGGCTTGTTGCTCTTTGTCGGTGATAAATTGCGTCCAAGAACCGCTCGTGCCTTTGGTATTGTTGGCAAAGGTTGCGCCAACGTCAACACTGCCGTTCAAAACTGAAAGCACCACCGCGTCGTGACCACCGGCAAAAACTTCCTTGCCAAAGAATTTGTTGGGGTCAAAACCGTTTAAAGCCAGTGTGGCTCGAGGGAACAAG
>JAYTKL010000602.1:0-12428 GCA_043730305.1 Deinococcales bacterium
AAAATTCAAAGTGATTTGGGATTAAATTTAATCACGTTTTTGAGCCTCGAGAATGTAACTCATCGGCGGTTTGATCTCGAGCGCGTCAAAATGCCCAAAAACGGCGGAAATATCGTAGTCGAATTCGTCAAAGGCTGTGATTTGCAACCCTTCACGAATCAAACCACCAATCAAATCCGAGAGTTTGTAATGAAACCAGTACATGGTTTTGGACTCGTAATTTGTTCCAGAATAGTAATCCAAACCGCCCGTTTCGACGTAAGGCGAGGTTTTAAAATACGAATGCTTTAGCTCGAGCGGGTTCTGTTCGGTGCTCCGCTCGGCGTCGAACATATCCAGTATTGGGTGCATTTCGTAAATCAGGACGTTGCCGCCAGGTTTCAGTAACCTAGCGATGGTGCTTAAAAAAACCTGTAAATCTGGCAACCAACCCAAAGCCCCAATCGTGATGTACACCAGATCAAATTGCGCCGTATACAATTCGGGAATCTCGAGCACATTCACCCGAACAAACTCGACATCCTGGTTTGCTGCCGCATTCAATGCTCGAGCCTGATCAATAAATTCATCGCTGATGTCAAACCCCACGCAGCGTCCAGCGTTAAACAAATTCTTAACCGAAATCAACTCGCGCCCATTGTTGCAACACAACTGCGCCACAGCCTTTCCCTCGAGCTTTAAGTTTTGCAGTCGTTCTACTTCCAAAGGTTTATGCAAACACGAATAACCAGGTGTTCGGAAATGCTCGAGCAATTCTTTAAGATTTTGCGTGGCATGAATTGGCGCGGTTTCGTTCCAGGCGGCACGGTTGGCTTCGGTAAAATTAGTTGTGTTCATGCGTGACCTCGAGTCTTAAACCGTCATTTCCTGATCGGCGTATTGCAACCTGTACAAGGTGTTGTAATACCCACCCTTCTCGAGCAACTCGTCATGGCTGCCCTCTTCGACAATTTTGCCCTTGCGCATGACGATAATACGGTTGCAGTTTTTGATGGTGCTTAGGCGGTGCGCAATGATGATGCTGGTGCGTCCGTGCATGACTTTTGCCAGCGCATCCTGAATTTGCAGTTCGGATTCGGTGTCCACGTTGGCGGTGGCTTCGTCGAGCACCAAAAGAATATCTGGGTTTTGAATCAGCGCTCGAGCGAACGCCAAAAGCTGTTTTTGCCCAGTCGAAAGTGTTGCGCCGCGTTCGCGGACTTCGGTTTGATACTGGTTTGGCAAACTGGCAATAAAGTCGTGAACGCCAACGTATTTGCAAGCTTGCACAATGCGTTCGATCGGGATTTCTGGGTCGTTCATGCGCAAGTTTGATTCAATCGTGCCAGCGAACAAGAACACGTCTTGCAACACCACGCCAACGTGCTTACGCAGGTTGCGTTGCGCTAGATCACGGACATCCTCGCCGTCCACCAGCACTTGCCCTTTTTGCACGTCGTAAAATCTCGAGATCAAACTGATGACGCTGGTTTTGCCCGCGCCCGTCGCGCCGACAAATGCCACGCTCTCGCCTGGTTTGACCCTGAAGTTGATGCCGCGCAACACCCAATCGGTGGGCAGAACTTCCTCACCGACGGCTTTGTAACTGAACCAAACGTCTTTAAATTCGACATCGCCTTTAAAGCCGCTTTCAAAGATTTTCGCGTCGGGTTTGTCGGCGACACTTTCAGGCTCGTCGAGGATGCCAAAAATGCGCTCAGAAGACGCCATCGCGGCTTGCAGGTTGTTGATGACATCACTTAAATCTTGCAACGGCTGCCAGAAATTACCGACGTAACGGGTGAACGCCACCAGCGTACCAATGGTCACGATGTTCTGAATCACCTGACCGCCGCCGTACCAGATCACCAGTGCCAGCGCCATGCTCGAGATGATTCCGACCACCGGAAAGTAAAAGCTAAACCAGTGAACGGTGGTCAGGTTGGCTCGCAAGAAATTCGAGTTGAGGTTGTTGAAATCGCGGCGATTGCGTGCCTCGCGGTTGAAAAGCTGAACGGTGCCCATGCCGGTGATGTTTTCGTTCAAGCTGGTGTTGACGATGGCTTGTTTGATGCGCAGTTCGCGGTACGAATCGCGGAATTTGGTTTGAAAGAACCGCGCCGAGAAAAACAGGATTGGTACGGTGGCGGTAGCAATCAACGCAAGTTGCCAATTGAGGCTGAACATATTAAAAAGTACGGCTGCGACCACAAAAATCGAGGTGATTAAGGTCAGCAAACCGTTGGTGATAAATTGATTGATCGCATCCACATCACTGGTCACCCTGGTAATTAATCTGCCCACAGGGTTTTTATCAAAGTACGCCAGTGGCAGCCGTTGCAATTTGCTAAAAAGGTCGGCGCGAACGTCAAACAGCACGTTTTGCCCAAGCCAGGAGAGCGTGAATTGAAACGCGTAACGCGTCACAAACTCGAGGAATGCCACGCCCAAAATAAACAGTGCAATCGTGGTCACGCCTTGCAGCCGTGCATCAACGGAAAGGGCACTAAAGCTCGAGCCTGCGGCTGGCGCGAGGTACTGGTCAATTGCGGTTTTTAAAAGTCTCGGGAAGGTCTGGCTGGCAACGGCGATCAAGAATGACAACACCACGCCGCCAACCGCCACCCAAAAGTACGGTTTTAAATACACCAAAATACGTTTGGTCAGATCCCAATCGAATTGTTTTTTGAAGGCGTCCTCTTCGCGCATCAGTTCACCTCGGCTCTCTCTACGGCGTTGCTGGTTTCTTCGTCAACCTCGAGCACGGTTTCCAGACCTTGCTTGCGTTCCATTTCGGCGTACACGCCACCCAGCGCAATCAGTTCGTCGTGCGTGCCCTGCTCAAAAATTCTGCCATTCTCGAGCACGATGATGTGATCCGCGTAACGAAGCGTGCTGACGCGGTGCCCGATCAACAACACGGTGCGATCCTCGAGCACGGTTCTCAGTTCATTCAGAATTCTCGATTCGGTTTCGGTGTCCACCGCGCTCATGCTGTCGTCCAGAATCAGAATCTCTGGTTTTCGCGCCACCGCTCGAGCCAGTGCCGTGCGTTGACGCTGCCCACCCGAGAGCGTCACGCCGCGCTCACCGAGCATGGTGTCGTACTTGGCAGGGAAATCTTCGACATCTTTTGCCAGTCCCGCCACACCCGCCGCCCATTTGATGGTCTCAAAATCGGGTTTGTTGGCGTGTTCGACCTGGGTGCTTTCATTCAGACCAAAGGCAATGTTTTCGGCAATCGTGTCGCTGAACAAGAACGGTTCTTGAGGCACGTACCCAATGTGGCTGCGCAAGATTGAGACTGGAATGTCGCGCACGTCATGACCATCCACCAGCACCCGCCCAGCGCTGGGGTCTTGCATCCGCCCGACCAATGATGCCAGCAGGGTTTTGCCTGCCCCCGTGCGCCCTGTGATGCCTAAAGTTTGCCCTTTGGGAATACTGAGGTTGATGTTGTTCAACAAAATGCGATTGTCCGCGCTCAAGCTGAGGTTTTCGAATCGAATGTTGCCCGCCACAGATTGAATGCTGTTGTCGGTGCGTTCTGAATCTCGAATGGCGGGTTGCACCTCGAGAATCTGCTGCAAGCGCTGCCAACTCGAGGCGCCACGCTGAATCAGGCTTGCCATCACGCCAACCGCCAGCATGGGCCATTGAAGGTTAAACAAATACGTCGTGAATTGCACAAACTGACCGATGCTCAGACCCGCAAAGCGAGCGTTGGGATCAGAGGTAATCAGTTGTCTCGCGCCAATCAAGAGCACCGCAATAAAAACAAAATTCATCAGTAAACCCACAAAAGCCCAGAGCGGACCCTCGACCATCGCCAGCCGAATGACTCGGCGGCGATACTCGAGGTTCATGGTCTTGTATTCAAAAATTTCACGGTCCTCGATGGCGTACCCTTTGACCACCCGAATGCCAGAAAAATTCTCTTGGGCTTTTGCCGAAATGGTGGAGGCTTGCTCTTGCACCGCAACGTGGCGCTTGCCGATGGTTTTGATCACGAAAAACAAGATGGTCGCAATGATCGGAAACACGCACAGCGTCACCAAACCCAAAATCGGTGAAAGTGCGAACATCAAACCCAAACTGATAATCATGGTCAAAAAAGTGCTCGAGCCTTGCGAGATTCCAAAGCCGAGCATTTCCTGGACGGTGCTCAAATCGCCCGTCAAACGGTTCATCAGGTCGCCCGTGCGGTTGTTGTGAAAATAACCTTGGTCTTGTTTGGTCAGGTTCTCGAAAATATCGCGCCGCACCTCGTAAGAGATTTGACGGCTGGCAACCACCAAAAAACGTCGCATCATAAAAGTTGCCGCGCTCGAGATCAGTGCGGTCAGCAAAATAAGCAGCGCATATTGCACAATCAAACCCGTGGTCGCCGTCCCAGACCGCAAGGCATCCACCGCCCGACCAACAATCAAGGGTGGACCCGCCAAGCTTGCCCCAACTGAAATCAGTACGAAAAAAATACCCCAAAACCATTGACGACGATGATTCAGCAGGTACTTTCCGATACCAAAAAATTCATTTTGCACCTAAACCTCCGCAATCTCGAGCTGATAAGATTCAAACATATAATCATGACAAAACCGAGACTGAGATCAGTCTCGAGGAGCGTACCACCAAGTTTAGTAAAGAACATACGCCAATGCACGTATTTAAATTTGACTGCAAACCGCGTAAAATCAAAGCATCCAAAAACCTCGAGCAATTAACTGAAGAAATAACGTTTCTTGGCTTTGACCTTTGGTTTCTCATCGCCCGTCTCGAGTTTGAGTTGCTCGAGCGCTTGGGCAAAAATGGCGGTGTCAGCGTCGTTCACGGGTTCTGAAGCCGGTACGGTCATTTCAACTTGCTCGACGTGACGGTTGCCCATGCCAAACATGCCATTGACACTCATCAATGCCTTGCCAATGGCTTTAACAACTTTATCGTCGCGCAGATCGCTCATGGTTAAAAGCCTAAACTGAACAGTAAGACTCGAGTGTGATGGTGCTCACGAGCACAGATCAATATCAAACACCAAGAAGCTCGAGCCTTTAAAAACTCGAGCCTCAGTTTTTTCGATTCACTCTTTGATCGTCAAAGTCGCCGCACTCGAGCGTCCGCGAATGCTCGGGTCGTACATCAGTTCGGCGGTGGTTGGCAGTGCGGTGAACGTGCCTGGGGTTTGGGCGCGTAAAATCACGTTAAATTCTTGTTCGCCGCCAAAGGTGTCGGCGTACAATTCCACACGGTCTTGGTACAGTTCGCGCCCCGAGTACCAGTACCACCAACGCCAGTAGGGGCGCATTTGGACGGCGCGACCTGGGTATATGTCCCAACCGTTTTCTTTGACGGCACTGAACCCTGCTGGCACGGGTTGAATCACTTGCAAATGGCGCATACTGCCCGATTCGGGTTTGACATGAATGTTGACGGCAATCATGTCGCCAACTTTCACCGCTTGCGCCACGCCATCTTTAATCAATGGCTGCGGAATAAAATCCCAGTTTTTGGCGTCCTCGTTCCAGCGTTTCTCGAGTTTGTAATAGGTCGGCACGACGGCGATGCCCGTGTTTTCGGCGGTCAGGCGTTCGGGTTCACGCACGTACTCGAGGCTGGCGGCATAGTTCAGATCACCTTTGACTTCCAGGGTGTTTTCGCCTTTGTTCAGCTTCGGGTCAAGCTCGAGCGTAGCGCCTTTTTCGTCAATGGTTTTCTGGGCTATCTCTTGTCCGTTCAAAATGACGCGCACGGTCTGGCTGGCGGTTTTTGGTTTGGGCAATGCCAGCGCAGCGATCACGGTGGCGGCGGTGTCCTGGGTGGAAACCCACCAGTAGCCGCGACGGTTTTGCAACAAATAATTGATGGTTTTGGGAATCAATTTGCTGCTCGGCTCAATTTTTGCCAGTGCCTCAAGCGCCACAGCAGTCACCAGCACTGGGTTGTCCTCCCAGTAATAGTACCAACGGTATTCGCGGTTTGGTCTCTCCCAACGCACGTTGCTGTCGGTTTCGATACGTGATGCCTTCAGGCGAATCATCATCTTGCGGGCATTCTCGAGTTGCCCAAGTTTGTTGTATGCCAGCGCGAGTTGCGCGTAATGGTAAGGCTCGAGGTCGCGCAGTTCGGAAAATTGTGCCATCAATTCGGTCATGGGAGAACCCGCCTCAGCCAGCGCTCGGAAACCCACGGCTCGAGCGCCACGTTGTCCGTCAGAATCGTTCAAACGTTGACGCAACCAGTTTACAGCACCGTCCAGCAGATAAGCATCAAATTTCATGCCTGCGATTTTGGCTCGAGCCAGCGCCAGCACGACCTGGCTGGTCATCTCGAGGGTGCTCTGGTCTTCAGTCCAGAAGCCCCAACCGCCGTCTTCGTGGCGCAGCGTCTCGAGTCTGGCAATTCCGGCATCGAGAATCTCGGGCAGGTCATCGCGTGGGAAGGCTTGTTGCGCCAGGAGTGTGGGCAGAAATCTCGAGAGGGTCTGTTCGGTGCAGCCGTAAGGATAGCCAATCAGTTGCTCGAGCGCGGGTCGGACGGCGCTCAGCAAACTTGGGGTCAGGGCGATTTTGAGTCTGGCACTCTCGAGGTTGGCGTCAGTTGCGACACTGAATTTCTTTGCGCCGCGTTTCGCATCCGCCGCCCAGCCCAAACCGTCTTTAAAGCCTCGAGGTTTCACTTCGAGCGGCAACTCGAGCGCGTCGCCACCGTCTTTGCCAACAAAACTGGCGGTGATTTTTGCTGTGCCGAAAGTGTTGGCGGTCACGGTGGTATCAAAGAATCCGCGTTGCCCTGGTTGCACGGTTAAACTTGTCTCGAGCGGGGAAAGTGCATTCAGACCGTTCAAGCCAAACGTGAAAGCGCCCGTGGTGGCTGTGGTGCGGTTGTTGTTGACGATGCCGCGCATCTGAAAGCTGTCGCCGCGCACCAAAAACGCGGGTTGCGAAAGCCGCGTGATGATGTCTTGCGTGACCATCACCTTGGCTCGAGCCTCACCCGCTTTGGCTTCAAAGTTTTGCCCTCGCGCCGTGATGCGCCAGGTGGTCAGGTTTTCTGGGAATGGCACGGTAATTGTTGCCATGCCGTTTTCGTCGGTCACCAGGCTGGCACGCCAGTCGGCGGTGTCACGGAAATCCTTGCGAACCTTCACGGCGGGTGCGCTCGAGTCTGCGGCTTTTTCGGCTTGAGCAATTGAGGCGGCGGGTGCTGGGCTTGCCAGACCATCGGCAACGCCACGTGGGGCATCGGTGTAAAGCGGTTCGTCCTCGCTCGAGACGGTGCCGACCAGGTTGTAACGGTAGCCGTGAAGCACATCGAACGGGTTTGGTGTGCTGTCCTCTTTCAGCAAATAAACGCCCTGATCGACCACACTGACACCCAATTCGGTTTGCACTGGTTTGCCGTTCGCATCGCGCACTTTGAAGCTGACCTGCCCCTGCTCGCCCGCCGCGTATTTTTGTTTGGCGGGTAGAATCTCGATGCTCAACCGATCCTCAACTTTTGGCACACTGAGCGTTGCCTCAGCCTCGTTTCTCGAGCTGTTCTGCAAGAACACGGCTTTCAAATCGGTGTTGGGCTGCATGTCTTTGGTGATCTTGAACGTCCATTGCGCGTTGCCGCCCGCCGCACGGGTTAAACGCTGCGCTTGAATCTCCTTGCCCTCGAGCGTCAGCCAGACATCCGCACCGTTTTTGATGCCCGAGACGAACGCCACGGCAGTATCGCCCACGGCGTACTCGCGTTTGTCGAGTTTGATCTGCATTCCGCCGTTGTCGTACCACCAGTACCAACTTGGGTTGTCTTCCGTCACCCAGACGAACGCCTCGCCCAACGAGACACGGTTTTGAGGGTCTTTGGATCGAGCCAGAACGCTGTAACCGCCGCCCTGTTTGGTCTTAAATTTTGCGGTGGCATTGCCGTTTTTGGTGGTCACGGTTTGCGTCTCGAGTTTTTCCTCGCGCGGTGTCCAACGGTTGCTGTCGTACCAGTAATCGTGGCGCACCAAGGTCAACTCGACTGGGGCATTGACTTCTTGCCCAATCAAATCCCTCGTCCGAACATCGATTTCCAAATTCTCGCCCGCTTTGACCACGTAACGGTTGGACCGCAGCGCCACGCGCACGCTGCTGGGGTAAGCGATCAAGCTCGAGGTTTGGCTTTGAGGGCGGCGATTTTCGTCTTCGATGGTGGTCGTGATCTCGTAACGCACGGCGGCGTTGTCGGGATCACGCTCGAGCGGCACACTGACCTCGAGTTTGCCGTTGGCGTCTAGCGTTGTCGTTTTCTCGAGCACGATGGCTTGGCGCGGCGTCCAGTAATCCCATTCGCCCCAGTAATAACCAAAGTCGTCAAAGCGTGGGTCATCGCGGCGGTAACGTTCAGCCCTGGATACCGTGACCGTCACTTTGCCGCCCGACAAGCCACCACCGAACAAATACTCGGCGCTCGAGGTGATCTTGACGCTGTCGCCTTGAAGTGCAACTTCTGGATTCTCGAGGCTGACGGTAAAATCTGGCTTCACGTACTCTTCGACTTTGAACGCCGCGACTGTTAAATCTTCATTACACCTGGCGTCACCGCCTGGGTTGACCAGAATTCGGTATTGGTCGTACTCGCTGGTTTTGGCGCGTTTTGAGAGCGTGAACGTGCCAGAAAAAGTGCCGAACTTGTTGACGTTCGGCTTGCCGCGCCACAACTCGGTGCTGTCATAACACGCCACCGCGCTGATGTTCTCGAGCTTGACGGGCTTTAAGGTATTTGCCTCGCGCAGCGTGCCACGGAAACTGACGCTGTCGGCGGGTTTGTACAACGGGCGGTCTGTCTGACCCGTCAATTTGTATTTTTGGGCGCCGTAACTCTGCCACCACGACCTCGATAGTGCCCAGTTGTTGCCGGCGTTTGCAATGATCAAACCGCCCTTGTCGGTGGTTAACTCGAGTTTGCCAAGTCCGTTGCCGTCGGTTTTGATTTGCGTTTGTTTCGCGCCTTCAATGGCAAAAATATTGGCGGCTTTGCGTTGCCCGTTGCTGCGATTGACGGTTAAGACATTCACCTTACCCTCGCTGCGCTTGACGACCATGCCCAATTCTGTGACCAGCGCTATGCCCACGCCCTTGGACTGCCCATTTGAAAAGCCTATCAGGTACAATCCAGGCTCGAGCTTGCCGATTTTTATCTGGTCGTAACGTTGATCGAGTTGTACCGAATCGCGCCGCACCACCACGGTTTTGACGTTTTCAGGAATCTTCAGGGTGCTGTAACCCTCGTTTGGTTTCAGGCGCAACAATGCCAGTGGGTCGAGCACGCGGTTGATCGTGAAATCAACTTTGTTCACATCGGAATAACTGTAAATATTAAATTCTGGATTCTCAGACGGTAAGAAAATGCCTCTCGAGTAGACGTACAAGGGGTTGGCTTGCTTCAAAGCAAAAACCGCACTGATGCCAAGCAGCAAGAGCAAAACAAGCCAGAACCTCGAGAATGGTTTCATGGGTGTTAGTTTACCCAGAGAAACCTGAAATCAATCTGATGGATGAGATTCTAAAAGCTGAAACGCCTTATTCAGTGCCTCCAGCCGCAAAACGTTCGAGTCCTGCCAAGTCAAGCAAAATCGTGCGACGGTATTCGATCTCGATCAGCCCGGCGTTGCGCAGTTGCTTTAAAATTTTCGCGGTGCTTTCGCGTGTGCCGTTCACACCCTGCCCAATGACCTCCTGCGAGATTCTTAAACTGGGGTGACCGAGCGCGTCGGTCTCGCACAGTGGCGTGCGAATCAGCTCGAGCAAATACCGTGCGATGCGCTCGGGTAATTCGCCGAGTTGCAAATGGGTTTCAAATTTCATGATCCGCGCCAGTTGTTCGGACAGGTTTTTGGTGACTTGAATCAGCATATTCGGGTCGGTCACGGCAGGGGAGAGCATCTCGAGCGTCAAATCGGTCAGCGCGTGGGCTTCAACGGTATGATTTTGCGCGTTCAAAGATTCCTCGCCAAAGTAATCTCCTGGCAGCACGTGACGCACGACCACGGTACGACCATTGGGGCTGAGTTTTGTCACCCTTGCCATGCCAGCCGTCAAACGGAACAGGCTCTCGCTGGGGTCGCCTTCCAGATATACGGGGCTGCCTTTTGAAACCCGAAGTTGCGGGGCGGTTCTGAGCAAATTTGGAATAACTTGGTTCATCATTTCTCCTTTTGATTGTCGGCTTCCAAGCCGTCTAGTAAAATACTGGTGACTCGAGGGGGCAAGTCTAGCCAAGTTGCCTGATGATCTGGCGCTCCCATCTCTGAAAGCAAACTGAGGAACGCGAAGCTACTAAATTTCGTGTCATGCGGACGCAATTCGCCGCTTCTGACCCCAATTTCAAAGACTTGATGGGTGGTGCCATAAATATGGTTGTAAAATCCTGCCCCCAAGGTTTGCTGATGCTCGAGTGGCAGAAATTGCATGGTGTCTTGTAACACACGGTGGGTTTGGCGCGTGTTTTGAAACACGAATCTCGCTATTGCCTCCAGTCGTTCGCGTACCGTGTTGCCTGCGTCAAACGCATTTTGAAAACCAGCCTTGTTTAATTCCATATGCTTGTTGGCAATCTCGAGCATGATCTGGTCTTTGCCGCCCGGGAAGTGATGGTACAGACTGGCTTTGCGAATGCCAATTCTATCTGCGATGGCATCCATTGAAACGCCCAGATAACCATGTTCGTGCAGCAAGTGATCTGCCGCGTCCAAAGCGCGTGCTCGAGTGTTTTCGGTTTGGTGTTTTGGAGGTCGAGGCATTTAATCTACCGACTGGTAGGTTAATGGTTTTTTAAGCTCGAGAATTAATCCTGGGATACAAAAAACAGTTTTTTAAATTTACTTGGTGTCCGAAGGTTGTCGTTTCTCGAGAATTTCGAGCAATTGCTGGTAACTGATCGCGTATTTTCTGGCAACATCGGACGCGTAACTGATACCTTTTGAGGCAGTTCGTTCGATGCGGTACGTGCGCCTGTGCTCATTGCCACTTTCTTTGGTGACCGACACCAGACTCGCCAATGTACTTAAACCTTCAGATTGCCGGTTGATTGCATCCACGTCTGCCAGTTCGTGCATGTGCGTGGCAAAAACGGCTCGGACGCCCAAAAACCTGAACGCCCGCAAGATGTCCCGCGCCAAGTACACGCCCTCGCCAGGGCTGGTGCTCGAGAGCGATTCGTTTAACAAAACCAAACTGTGCCGGCTGGCTTTGTGAAAGAGCGCGTTCAAACGCCCCGATTCTTCGCCCAGTCGTCCGGTCACAGATTCCGATTTTTCTTCGACCGGAAAATGCGTGTAAATGCTGTCAATCGGGCTGATGCTGGCGGTTTTGGCAGGAACGTGCGCTCCCATCTGACAGAGCACATGCGCCAAACCGACCGCTTGAATAAACGTGGTTTTGCCGCCGCTGTTTGGTCCAGTCAAAATAAAAATTTTGCCCGTGTCATCAAAATCAATGTTGTTGCCCACAATCTTGTTGCCCAAATCTGTTTCGCCATTTTTTTCAAAACGCAATGCCAGCAAAACATTCGTTAAACCCTCAAAATGATCCTCTCGAGCGTCAGGATTTTTTACATCTGGCTTGCACATCGCAATGCCCAAAGCCTGCAAGCGTTTGACCAGCGTTGCCGCGCCCAAAAAAAACGCAAATTCGGCTTCGAGATGCAAGAGTGGGTGCGAAAAAACTTGAATGTACTGCTTTAAAACCTGTGCCACCGGACGGGTGGTGTCCTCGAGCATTTTCTCGAGGTCGGCAAAAAACGTTGCCAGCATTCGGTCTTTGCCCGACGCGCTGATCGCCACCTTGCCCGAACCAAAACCGGATTCCATGGTGTTGCCGCTGATCGCGCCCATGATCACCGCGCCAATGCCGCGTTTTGCGTCTCGAGATTGCAAGCTGGTGATGCCCGTAAATTCTGGTTTTTTTTGCATCAAAAACGACGTGACCGAATGGGTTTTACCAACAAACCTCTCCGAATTGATTGACAGCAAGGTGGCTTCCGAGGGTCTTAACTGCGCGTCAAGGTTGATGCCCACCGTCAAGCTGGTCAGGTTGCTGACCGAATGGCGCAACTCGGGCAGTTTTTGTTTCATGTTCTCAAACGATTGCTCGGTTGTGATCTCGAGCACCAGGCGTTGCAATTCTTTTAAGGCGCTGGATTCGACTTTGGCTTTTTCCAGCACGCTCGAGAGTCGGTTCAGCACATCCACGTAAAGCTCGAGTTCTGAAAGTCGGGTCATCAAGAGTTGCAACTGACTTAAATCGCCCTCTCGAGAATTCAGTTCTTTGAGTTCGTGCAACAACGGCAGCACGTCTTTGACGCCTTCAACCAGCAAACTCGAGCGCATGAAATCGGCAAAGACTTCCTGACGGTATTCAATGGTTGCGACATTGCCAGACAAATGCGAAATGATTCGTTCGACATGCGGCTTAAAACGC
>JAYTKL010000603.1:0-1279 GCA_043730305.1 Deinococcales bacterium
CTCGAGGTTTTTCATCCAGTCGTCAGGGCGCTCAGAGTAGGTTGCCATGTCGGTGTGACCCGTGCCTCGGGTGAAGTAGGCTGCGCCCATTGCGTCCGTGCCTGGGTAGGTGCGTGGTCCGACGCCAGTGCCATCCTCGTCTTTGTAACGGGCGAATTGATTGCCCAAGGCTTTGACATCTTCGGCGCTCAAGACCTTACCGCGTTGGATTGGTTGGTTCGGGTAATCGAATTTTTCGGTCATCCAGAGGTTCATGCCAAGGTCAAGGTCAGACATGACAAAAATTGGTTGTTGCAGAATTTCGGCAAAATCCAGAGATGTCCAACCGAATTCGAAGCATTCTTTGACCGTGCCTGGCAGCATCAAGACGTGCTTGGTGTCACCGTGCGAAAGGTAATACGTGGACAACAAATCGCCCTGCGAAACCCTGGTTGGCAGTCCTGTGCTTGGACCCATGCGTTGCACGTTCCAGATCACGGCTGGGATTTCGGCAAAATAACCGTAACCCGCAAATTCGCCCATCAGGGAAATACCAGGACCCGAGGTGCTGGTGACGGCTCGAGCGCCGCCCCAGCCCGCGCCGAGCAACATGCCAATCGCGGCAAGTTCGTCTTCGGCTTGGACGATGGCAAAGGTGGCTTTGCCCGTGGCTTTGTCGGTGCGCAACTTCGGCAGGTATTCGGTCATGGCGTCGGCAAGGCTGGTGGCAGGCGTAATCGGATACCAGGCAAGCACACCCACGCCGCCGTACACCGCGCCGATACCGCCGGCGGTGTTGCCGTCAATCAGGATCATGCCTTCGGTTTTGTTCATGCGTTCGACCTTGTACGGGTCGGCTTTGGTCAGGTTTTGCTGGCAGTGCTCGAAAGCAGATTTGGCAATGTTCAAGTTGGAATCAACGACTTTTTGCTTGCCGCCGAAGGTTTTAAGCAAGTACGCGTTAATCGCTTCCATCTCGAGACCAATAAGTTGCGCCAGCGCCCCGACGTAGACCATGTTGATCATGCGGTCACGGAATTTTGGATCAACCGCGTGCTGTTTCATGATCGCGTTGGCTGGCAGGCTGTAATAGGTCACGTCGCTACGGTTTTGCTCGAGTTTGAGGTGATCTGGGTAGAGAATCACGCCGCCGGCTGGGAGTTCTGCCAGGTCGGCTTGAATGGTTTTGGCGTTGAACGCCACCAGAATCTCTGAGCGTTCGCGTCGTGCCGTAAAACCGTCTTTGCTCGCCCGGATCAAATACCAAGTTGGCAAGCCTTTAATGTTAGACGGGAACAAG
>JAYTKL010000604.1:0-1727 GCA_043730305.1 Deinococcales bacterium
CCATTGCAAGTTTTGCGCGGCGGCAGGAAACAACGGCAGCGCGAACCTGAACAACCCGTAACCGCCAACTTTGTACAGCGTTCCCATGACATCGGCAACGCCCGAAGGATGGTTCTCGGCGTGAAAATCTGGCAACCAGTTGTGAAGCGGAAACAACGGCAATTTGACGGCAAACGCCGCCACAAAACCCAGGAACAACCACGTCTGCGTCTCGAGGTCAAGTTGAGAGGTGCGTCCGAACAACTCGAGAAAGTCAAAGCTTGGCGAGTTGGTGTAAAGCTTGGTGGCAATAATGCTGACGAGCATTAAAAGACCGCCGAAAATGGTGTAAAGAGCCATCTTCGTTAACGCACGAACACGGTTTTTGCGCCCGTACAAGCCGAGCATGAACAAGCTTGGGATTAAGGTCGCCTCGAAAAAAACGTAAAACAAAATCAAATCTCGAGCCGCAAAAATACCAAGTAAACCTGTGAGCATCGCCAGCGCGAGCAAGTACATGCCCTCGGATTGGTGGCTGTCTTTGCGAAATGAAAAGTAAATCAGGGTGATGGAAGTCATGAGCGTGGCGACAAGTGCCAGCAACAAACTTGGACCGTCGAAAGTCACACTGTAAAACACGCCAGTGCCAGGAATCCAAGAGGTGCGGTACGCCGTATCAATCTTGAACATCCAAACAACAGCCGTTAACGCGAACGACGACAACGCCGCAAAAATCGAGATTGAAGCTCGAGCTTGACCACGCAAGAAAAGCCCAACCAGTGCGAACAGGAGCGGGATGAAAATAATCAGGTGAATCATGCGAAGCTCCTTAACGCCAAGTACCCGACCAGAATTGCCGTGCCGAGCAGCACCGCTATCGCGTAAGCCCGCACGAAACCAGATTGCCACACGCTGAGACTCGCTCCCGCTTCGGCTGTACCGTTGGCAATAGCGCCAATACCACGATCCAAACCGTGCGTGTCGGCAAGCTCGAGTTGCTCTGAAATAAATTTGGCGGGGGCAGACACGGCAACATCGTAAGTTTGATCTAAGAACAAGGCTTTACGTGAAGCATCACCAAAACGGGTGGCAATCCAACCCGCGCTGTTCATACCATCCCTAGCAATAATCCATCTCGAGAAGAGAATGCCACCAACGGCAGCAAGAATCGCCAAGGCAATCAAAACAGCTTCGCTCCAGAGTGGAATCTCACGGAAACCGAGCGCGTTCGGTGCGGCTTCCTCGAGAAAATGCTCGAGCCAGTTGACGTTTTTACCCAGAAAGTGCGGGAGACCAATAAAGCCACCGACCACGCTGAGCACAGCCAGAATCCAAAGGGGAACTGTCATGATGCTCGAGCTTTCATGCGGGTGGGCGTGACCACGGTACGTTCCCAGGAAGACCAGGCTGTACCAACGCCACATGTAACCAGCCGTTAAAAACGCCACAATAAGACCAATGAACCAAATGGCGTAACCACTAAAATCTCCGCCAAAAGGTGATGTAAACGCGCTCGAGAGAATCGCGTCTTTACTGAAAAAACCTGAAAGCACAGGAATACCAGCAATTGCCAAAGTTCCAATCAAGGAGACAATATGCGTGGTTGGCAGTTTCTCGCGCAAACCACCCATTTGACGAACGTCTTGTTCCCCGTTCAGCGCATGAATCACGCTGCCGCTCGAGAGGAACAACAGTGCTTTAAAGAAAGCGTGGGTTGCCACGTGGAAGATACCGACCCAGTACGCGCC
>JAYTKL010000605.1:0-4141 GCA_043730305.1 Deinococcales bacterium
TGTTGAGGGTTAAGGGTATCATTGGTGAGTCTCCTTTGGCTGGTTCTGGCGAACTCAGTTTATTGGAGACACTTCGTTAGTCTGCACACCCCTCACTTACCTGACAGGGTAGCCGTCGAAAACGTTTTAATGTACAACCAAAAGAAATTGTCTGACCTCGTTAAAAACCAGTTAAACCTTCACGTCTGGGAACGCCAAGTGGGTTTTGAAGCAAAAGTCAGTAAGGGATTCACAACTTTCAAAGCCAGTCAGTACACAATTCCTGCTGGTGAAACAGTCAGGGATTTTCGATTGTCAGTACCTAACAAATTGGACATTCCCAAAATGCTGTTTGGTGGTTTTAAACGTGCATTGTACCGTATACAAAAATTTAGTTCCGATTCTGAACGTTTATTTGCTGTCCTGCTCGAGAATGAAGCCGACACGAGCCTAAAATGGTTTAAACCTGCAAGTGGTCAATTTCAGATTTTTTACGACAAAAACACGCAATACGAACCCGATTTTGTTGTAGAAACCGCTACAAGAAAGTACATCTGCGAACCAAAACGTGCCAGTGAAATGAACGACCCAATCGTGCAACGAAAAGCCGAAGCGGCTGCAATCTGGTGTCAACACGCGACCCAACACGCCGCACAATACGGCGATAAGCCTTGGGCATACCTACTAATACCTCATGATGCGATTGACACTTCCGCCACGCTGCAAGGTTTAGAAGCGACTTACTCTCGAGCTTGAACGAACATCACCGCAACATCACTGATTTCATAACTCGAGTTTAACAAGGATTATTGGTCAGGCATGAATCAAGAAGGACCCTCGAGAATTCCTGAGGGTGCTTCTTGTTGCGTTCTTTATTGCTGTGATGGTTTTGAATTTACAGCGGTTTTCATATCCGTTGACAGGAATGTACCCCCTCCAAGTCCAGCCCGAATACCGTCAGCGGTTTGCCGCTCGCCGATTTGCCCAGCAAAACCATGATGCACGCCGAACCGTCAACGCCCTGAACGGCGCATTTGTCTGATATCATGCTGATGCTCGAGTTCAAATTAGGGTTTGAGTTGTGCCAGTGCCGCTTCTCGCATCACATCCACGGGCGCGTCACGACCAGTCCAGGCTTTCAGTGCCAACGCACCCTGATGCACCAGCATTCCCAACCCATCAATGCCAATCAAACCTGCCGCTCGAGCATCCTTTAACAGTTTGGTCTCGAGTGGTTTGTAGACAATGTCGCAAACCCAACCCGCGTTTGGCAAAACCCCAACTGGCAGTGGTGACTCGAGCGGGTTGTCAAGTCCGACACTGGTGGTGTTCACCAGCAAACTCGAGTTTCTAACATTCGTTTCAAGGTCGGTATCCGAAACAAAATTCAGTCCAAACTCGTCGCAAAGTTGCCTGGCTCGAGCGGGACTGCGATTCCAAACGCTGACGTTTGCCCCTGCTTGCTGCAATGCCCAACACACTCCTCGAGCCGCACCGCCCGCCCCGAGCACCACAACTTGAAACCCAGGAGGATTGCAGCCCCCCTCGAGCAGCGCCGCCATGAACCCTGGGGCGTCAGTGTTCAAACCGTGGAGTTTTCCATTTTGATTCACCACAGTATTGATTGCGCCCATCGCACCAGCCTCAGCACTCATGCTGTCCACCAACCCGAGCGCCGCCTCTTTGTGCGGAATGCTGAGGTTCACCCCCCACAAACTCGAGTTGCGCAACCCCGTAAATTCTGCCGCCAAAGATTCTGGCAGCACATCTCGAGCCTGGTACCGCGCCGCAATCCCCAGAACCTCGAGCGCCGCATTGTGCATCGCAGGTGACAAGCTGTGCTTGGCAGGGTGCGCGAACAGGCAGGCTCGAGTTTCCAGTCCGTTCATGCTCAATCTTCCGCCAGCACAATAATCTTATCCTCGCTCGAGAAACGAATCAGGTCTGACTTTTTTGGATTGACCCGCACACCGTAGGCTTTGTCGGCATCGTGGGCTTGCGATTCGATGCGGTAACCAATCGCGGTTTCGTTGCGAAGTCGTGCCGCCTCGAGCACGGTGTAAAAGTTCATGTCCGCACCTGTCTTGACGTAATCACTGGCTGGGCGCAAGTAAATTTCGCTGCCATCGTTCGAGAACAAGTACCTGAAAACATCTGCCAGGTGTTTGTTCTCAGAGATTTGTGAAAGCATCAAGCTAATCAGTTTGTCGCTGACAATATAATCGTCGGCTTTGGTGACTTCCGCCAGTTCGCGGTTGCGGTTGTCGAGCATCTCGGAGACAATGCTCATGTCTTTGCCAGCTTTATCGGCAATTTCGCGCAAATGAAGCAAGGTAATCAAGGTTTTGGCATCGGCTTGTTGCACCTCGAGATGCTCACGGTACGCCAGCACGATCACATGGTCGGCATTGGTCGCATCCAACGCTTCAAGCGTGCGGCGGTCTGTGGTGTCGCCCAATTGAAACTCGAGTTTTTGCTTGGTCACGCCAGCACATTCACGTTTCAAGGTGTCTAAAATACTTTCATCGTTCGCCACAATCACCACACTCGAACCTGCACTAACGTACTGCTCGAGTTCGTTGATGATCGTGATGCCCTGCGGATTCCAACCCAGAATCAAGGTTTTTTCGCTGGCGGTTGCAAACTTTTCTTTTTGGGCGACAATCAATGACAGGTCAAAACTCGGCGTTGTCTTGGAGGGTTTGATCGTGTCATCGTCGCGGCTAATACAAATCAGTTGATCGCCAGATTCAATTTTGGTATCGCTAGCAGGGTTGATCAAAACCTGGCTGCCATTTTTGTACAAACCCATCACGCTCGAGTCTTCAAACACCGACAAGGCTTGCCCGTAGGTTTTGCCATTCAGGCTCGGTTCGGCTTGAAAATAAATTTCGTCGCCGTCAAAATCGAGCAATTCGGTGTAAACCACGCTCAGACCGCTCTGACGGCAAGTTTGCGCGGTGATCCTCGAGATCAAATCTTCGCCCAACACAAAATGTGCTTCGTCACGCCCGACAAGGTGCGCGGCTTCCAGATTGCTCGGGTTTTGAATGACTGCCACGATGTGATACGCCCCCCTGGGATCGTTGCTGGCACGGCGTTTGGGGTTGTTGGTCAGTGCCAGAACGGTTTTGATCACGTTCGAGTCAGGATCGTTGCCGTCTGGCGACAACACAATGATCGAACGCGAAGTTTGCGGACTGACCACCTCGAGATCGCCCAGATCAATTGGGCTACCCGACCGGCACACGACCCGCGTCCGACCCAGCTTGGGCACTCGAGACCGAATCTCGTCTTCCATTTCGACCTTGTCATGGTCGGCAAGCACCACAACCATCGGGTTTTTGCGGTTATCGTTGGCAATCACCAACTCGGAGATAATCGCAAAAACCTGATCCGACCAACCCAAAATCAGCGTGTGATCCTGCTCGAGCACCTTGGAGCGCCCCTTGCGCAACTCGTCCATCTTGGTTTCCAAGCCGCTCGAGATAATGCCAATCAGGCTCGAGACAACAAAAATACCCGCCAGCGTGACCGCCAGCATTGCCGCCCTGAAACCCCAAACGCCAGTGTCGCCACCCATCGTGCCAGAGTCGAGGGTGCGCATCAAACCCATCCAAACCAGTTCACCAAAACTGGCTGGTTTGTTGTCCTCGAAAGCCGAAGCCGAAACGCCCGTCGCCCAAACCAAAAACGCAATGATCACAATGATCGCCAAAGAAATCAAGAACAACCATGCCATCATGGCGATCGGTCCTTTTGCCATCGTGTTATCAAACCAGTACCTGAACCGTTCACGAAAAGTCACATTGCCCATAAAACCCCCAGAATTTCTCAGAACAAAACCGCATCAATCTAAAGCATTCAAGCAAAGGCTATTGCGCACCCATTCTTTATTTTCAACGCTGCCAAACGGCATCCTAACACCCTCTCGGATGGCGGAGCGGGTCAATTTCCGCAGATAAATCAAGGCGCGTCAGGGCTATTAGCCACGCAAGAAACCACCCAGCGTCTCATCATCCTCGAGCGCGGGTAAATCCAAAATGGAAGACAGTCCAAACTCGAGCAAAAACTTATCGGTCGTGCCGAACAACATCGGACGACCAATCACCTCTTTGCGCCCCACAACCTTCACCAACTCGCGTTCTTGCAAAGTATCCAA
>JAYTKL010000606.1:0-14792 GCA_043730305.1 Deinococcales bacterium
GTACGCCATGCCTGGTGGTGCGCCTTCGGGTCGGGATGAGGGTGATGCCATGTTTGTGCTCCTTTCAAGCCGATTTTCGGCACTAGCGGGCGGAAGTAGGGTTGCGCGAAATGTGTGAAGAGTGCGTGAAAATAGAAGCTTGAACTTGCGTGGTTTTTAGGCAGTTTCTCGAGTTTTGGCAATGGTTGCCGACAAGTGCATCATGGTGTCAATGAAGCTGTTCACTTGGTCTATTGGTAGGGTTGCCAGTCCTTGTTCAATCATGCCGAGCATGGTTTCTCGAGCGGCAGCCAGCGCTTCGTAGCCTTTGGGTGTGATTTCGATGCGAACCCGTCTTGAATCTTCGGTGTCGAGCGTGCGTTTGACAATGTTGTGTTTGGTCAGGTTCTCGAGCATCCTCGAGATGCCACTGGCTGGAATCGTGGTCAGGCTGCACAGTTCGGTGGGGTAATTTGCACCGCGATCTATGGCGCTTAAGACCATAAAATCACCAAAGTCCATGTTGTGCTCTCGCTCGAGCACTGGAACAACGTGGCGTTTCATGACTTGTCCAAGTGACCACCAGGCGTCCATCATGCGGGTGGAGGCGGTTTCTTGGGCTTCGAGGGAGGTGAGGCTAAAAGGGGGTAATTTCACAACGAGATAATTTATACCTGAGATAGTTGCAAGTTGCAAGTATCTCGAGGTGAAAGTATTGGCTTAAGCCAGATGGCTTAGTTTTCAAACTTTAGACTTTGCAATCCCAGACCACAACTCGAGAAGTTGCGTGACGGTTTTTGCATTTTGGGCATTGATCTCCACAACCCGAGGGATGTCGGGTTCAGGATCAAGTAAAGTTTCGGGAAGTGCCTCGCTCGAGTGCGGCTGCCACTGGTTTAACCAGGCTTTGGGAAGTTGAAATGGCAATTCTCGAGCATTGAGGGCGGCATAAAGACTTCCCCATACTCTTGGGACGGCTGTCCAGGTGGCATAACCCCCGCCACCCGTCGCCACAATCCGCCCATCCGTAAAACGTTCAGCGTACTGCACAATGCGTTTGAACAATTCCTGATACCCAGGCAGCGTTACCGCCAAATCCGCCAAGGGATCAAAAGAATGCGCGTCCGCCCCCGCCTGCAACACCAGCACATCGGGCTTAAACCAAGCAAGCGCAGGCTCAAGCACACGGTCTACAGCCTCCAGGAAACTCGAGTTCTGGGTGTAAGGCTCGAGCGGAATGTTGAGGCTTGTTCCCAGTCCAGCGTCGCGCCCGAGTTCGTAAATAAAGCCCGTGCCTGGATACAAATAACGCCCAGTCTCGTGAAAAGAAATGGTCAGCACGTCTGGGTCATTGTAATGAATCCACTGCACGCCGTCCCCGTGATGGGCGTCGATGTCCAAATACGCGACCCGCAAATTTTGGGAGCGCAAGTACGAAATCGCCACGCTGAGGTCATTGTAGACGCAAAAGCCGCCACCCTTGTTGCTCTGGGCATGATGCAGACCACCCGCCAAATTCAAAGCTCGCGCATACTTGCCGCTTGCCACAAGCTGCGCCGCCAGCAGCGTCCCACCCACCACCAGACTGGTCGCCTCGTGCATCCCAGCAAAAATTGGGGTGTCCGACGTGCCAATGCCGTACTCGAGGCTGTCGCCAACGTCTTCACCTCGAGAAGCCCGCATGACCCTGGCGAGATAAGCCTTGCTGTGAACGCCAGACAGCGCCTCGAGACTCGCCATTTCGGGTTCAAACACATTGCTGGCAACCAGCAATCCCGAATGCTCGAGCAAACTTTTGACGGCTTCGGGGCGAATCGCTTTGAACGGATGATGCTGACCCAAATCGTAACGCAGCTCAGCGCTGGAGAAGACAAAACCCGTGTTCATTTGAACCCCAAAAACCGCAAACGCTCGAATTCGGCAATCAACTCTGGTGCCGCCTGAGGTCCAACCCGAGCCATCAAACTGTTGCCAGGAAAATCAAGTTCTGGATCATCGGTTTTAAAAACCTGCATTCCAACCCCAGTGTAAAGGCGCTCAAGCAACTTTTTATATGCATAGGTCGTCAAACCCGTCCCCTCGAGATCAAAATGCCAATGGTAAATCGTGGCAATCACAATCTTATTTTCAAAACGCCCAGTGCCAAACGCCACCTCGAGCAAATGCCGCGCCAAATGCCGCCCACGGTGCAACTTCGAGGTTTCCACCGCACCCAATTCCAGCAAACCAGGCACACTCGAGCCACTCCAACGCTCGATCGCATCGGGCGGATGAAAAGTGGCGTAACCAACCAAACGATGCGCAAGTCGCGCAAAACAGACGCAAGCCAAACTGTCCTGCGCAATCTCCAAGAGCGCCTCGAATTGACGGTCAGGGGTGCGAAAGACGTTCAAACTTTTATCCATCTCGAGCGTCCGCAGTAACGCAGGATCGCCGCATGGAAAGAGTTCGATTGGACCGTAAGGGCTGGAAAGGGTACGCATTTGAATCCTACATTTTCGGTGATACTGACACTGACTGAAAAGCGTTTTTTTTGTCAAACACGAAAAGCAATTGCGCTTTCCACCCTCTCTTGACCATAAAACGCACCTGACGGGCATGGTCGCTCATCCCCAACCCTTCTTACCCCTTACAGCAGCACCTTCGGGCTTGGGGCGCTTCTCCCGCAGGCGGGAGAAGGAAGCTTAGGTTCTTTTCATGTGTGGCTCGAGGTTCTATTCTGCTTCATTTGGCAAATGTTGTAAATCCAATACCCACCAAGCACTCTTCGAGAAACAAAATTGAGGGCTAATTGCTATCTGCTAATCTCTATCTGCTTTCACTGCGCATCCAACACATTGATCCCGCTCGAGCGCAATCGTTCCGCCGCCGTTTCCGCGCCTTCGCCTGTGGCGCGAAGCACGACTTGACGGCGACCATCGGCAAGACCGGCGGTGGCGAGGCTGGCAATGTTGCTGGGTTTGATGGCTTCAGTGGTTTGCTCGAGCGCCCCTGGCACGTCCGGCAGGTCTATGGTCAGGCGCACACCGCCCTCTTTCAAGCCCAGCACTTGAATCAAAGCGCCGAGCACATCGGTGATGGTTAAAATACCGACCAGAGCGCCAGCGTTATCGAGCACGGGCAAACCCGCGACCTTGTGGGCTTGCATCTCGAGGGCGGCATTCTCTAAAGTGTCGTCGCTGGTGGTGGTACGAACTGGGTGCGCCATGACCTCTTTGACGGTCAGTTTGGATAGAAGATAATTCATTTCCCAGACCGAAAGCGTGGTGGCTTTGGACGGCATGGCGTCTTTTAAATCCTTATCGGTGACAATGCCAACCAGTTTTGCACCGTCCACCACGGGCAAACGTCTGAATTTATGTTCACGCAAGAGCCTTAACGCCTCGAGCACTGGTTTGTCCTGGGCTACGGTGAGGGGTGCGGGTGTCATCCAGTCTTTAACGAGCATTGTTGAAGCCTCCGTGAAAGCATTTTACGTCTTTTTGAACGCAAAGTTCATCTTTTCTTTATTCACATTTTTAACACCCCCCTCACGCTCATGAGAAAGCCTGTGTTACATTTTGCCATGTAGAGGAATCCGAAGAATCGGAAAACCGAACCTCGAGATACACCAAGCACCCGCGAAGTTAAGTTAAACCGTGTGCTTTTGAAAGGAAAGACCATGTTGAAAAAAATTATTCCCGTACTGGTGGCTGTTGCCTTGACTGCCGCGTTTACCTTACCAAACGCCCAAACCAAAGCCAGCAAAATTGGTTTTGTCAACGCCCAAAAAGTGCTCGAGTGCCACCCTGACGGTAAGAACATTATTGCGCAACGCAAAAAAGCCGAAGACGAATTAAAACCAATTCAAGTCCAAATTCAAGCGCTTCAAGCCAAACTCCAGCAAAACACCGCCACCGCCGCCGAACGCCAACAATATGATGTGCTGGCAAAGTCGTACCAAGCACGCGCCAAACAACTCTCGGACAAGTTTGAAAAACTGTTGACTCCTGTCACCAAAGACGTTGATGTTGCCGTTTCCAAAGTTGCCAAAGCCCAAGGTTACGTGATGGTCATGGATCGTCTGATTGCCTCCTCGAGCGGTTTGGTCATCTACGCCGACCCAGAAGGCACAGATTTGACCGATGATGTTTGCGTTGAGGTCAAAAAGTAACACGGTCAAAAAGTAAAAATTTTTCTCTCAAGCGTCACAACCTCCCCGAAATCTGGGGAGGTTTTTTTGATAAGCCCGACTCAAACCCCGTAAGCTGGAAGCTGTGAGAGATTCCCCCGCCCTCGAGTTGACTGGTTTGGTTCACCGTTACGCACGGTCTTACGTTCTGCGCGGCGCGAACTTGCAACTGAAACGCGGTGAAGTGCTGGCGCTTTACGGCAGCAACGGCGCGGGCAAAACCACACTCCTTAAAATCATGGCAACCGCACTTTCGCCGTCTCGAGGGACGGGAAAAATTCTGGGCTTTCCCCTGAACGACCAGCAACGCATTCGCGGCAAAGTTCTGCTCGTCTCGCACAATCTGGGCTTATACCAAGAACTTTCAGGACTCGAGAACCTCGAATTTAGCGCCAAGATGAGCCTGAAAAACATTCCCAAAACCCAACTTCAAACCGCACTCGAGCGCGTCGGCATGGGCAACGTCACCGCCCGCGTTCGGGCGTACTCCAGCGGAATGCGCAAACGCCTCGCCCTTGCCAAAATGCTGATCCTCGAGCCTGAACTGGTGCTGCTCGACGAACCTTTCGCCGCGCTCGACCCTGAAGGCAAAAACCTGGTCGAAGACCTTCTCAAACTCGAGCGTCAACGCGGAACGACCCTGATTATCGCCAGTCACGAACCCGAACGCACCGCAAAAATCGCCAGCCTCGAGACGACCCTTCAAGATGGTTTGCTTTCAGAACCCACAGCCCCGAGGGTTGCATGAATCCCAACTCACAAAGTCACCCCCTACTCGTAGGGGGTCGCCGCTTGCGGCGGGGGGTCGTGCGAAACCCAGTTGTCGAACGAATACCGCACGACCCCTCCGTCTCTCGCTACGCTCTCTTGACCCAAAACATGCACCTGACGGGCTGGGTCGCTCGAGCCACCTCCCCTTCTTGTTTCCAAGACGCACCTTCGGGCGGAAACGCTACTTCGCAGGGGAGGACTAAAAGCACTACATGTTTACTGTTTAAAAAGCCACTTAATAAGATTAAGTCCAAGCAAATTCTGTTTCTCGAGGCTAGTGCATGAACCCGTGGCATGTAATTCTGACCATTGCCGCCAAAGATTGGCGTATCGAAGGTCGTGCTCGAGATGTCCTGACTGCCACAATCTTCTTTGCGGGGTTGGTGGTCATGATTCTGGCGTTCGCGTTTGGTCCTGAAACGACGCGCCTTCGTGAGGCAGCCCCTGGGGTCTTGTGGGTGGCAATTGCCTTTGCCAGCATTCTGGCGGCGTCCAGGGCGTTTGCATCGGAGGCGGAGGACGGGGCGCTTGAGGCGTTGTTGTTGTACCCAGTGCCGCATGAGTTGATTTATTTGGGTAAGTTGCTGTCTAACATTGGGTTAATGCTAACGTTGGCGCTGTTGGTCGTGCCGTTAACGATACTTTTGTACGACGTTAAAGTTGGCGAGAACCTGGGGTTGTTGTTGCTGACCGTATTTTTGGGCGTGATCGGTTTTTCGATCATTTCAACCTTTCAAAGTTCCCTGACCGTCAACCTTCGCGCTCGAGAATCGTTGTTGCCTGTTTTGATCTTTCCGCTGGTTGTACCTGTGGTCATCGGGGCGGTCAAAGCCACCACGCTGATTGTGACAGGTGGCTCTGGCGTGGAAATCTGGGGTTGGCTTAGACTGTTGATCGGTTTTAACGTTGTTTACGTAAGTGTTTGCACACTGGTATTTCCGTTCGCGGTCGAATCTTAAGTTTGGGCTAAATCGGTAATGCTTTGGTTACAGGCATATTTCAAACTCGAGTACAAGCACAAGTATTTGCATCCCCAACGTTGGGGTGGGTTTTTTCATCATTGAGGCGCACAATAGAACCATAAGTTATTCTCGAACGTACACTGCTTAACGGAGGGTTTTATGCAAAGCAAAACAAAATCGGTGTTCGATGCGAACTGGATCACACCCGCGCTTGGATTCTCGAGCTTGGTGATTGTGGCGCTCACGTTCGTGTTTACTTTCACGGCGCAGCCTGACGTGCAGCAAGGGTTTTTAACCCGTATTTTGCCGCTTCACGTGCCTTCGTCTTGGTTGGCGTACCTTTCGTTTGGCATGACGGCGGTTTATGGTTTGGCGTACTTGATCACGCGACGCAATCATTTTGATCGTCTTTCTGCCAGCAGCGCCGAAATCGGCGTGGTTTTTATTGTACTGTCACTGTTTACTGGGGCGTTGTGGGGTCGTCCAACTTGGGGCACGTACTGGCAATGGGATGCCCGTATGACGACCACACTTCTAATGTTTATGGTGTACGTCGGTATGCTCATGGTGCGCGGCATCATTGATGATCCAGCCCGTCGCGCTCGAGTCAGTGCTGTTATTGGGGTGGTTGCCAGTGTTGGCGTGCCGATCAATTACATGAGCGTGTACTGGTGGAACACCTTGCATCAACTGCCAAGCTTTAGCATGGCTTCAAAGACCTCTGCATTGGCGAATCCTGGCATCCTGATCGCATTTTTGTTGTCTTTGCTTGGGTTTACGGTTCTGTACGTGTACTTGTTGCGCTTGCGCGGTCAAGTCGCACTTCGGGTCAGTGACCTCGAGTCTGAAGAGATCGAAATGCAGCTTGGTAGCATGAAGGTCGCCCAATGACGCCCGCCGATATTGCCACTGCGCACAAGTGGGATATTTTTGTTTACTGGTCTTACGGCGCGGCTGTTTTGTTGTTGGGTGGTTACGCGTTTTACCTCATTCGTTTGATGCGGCAACTCAAAAAGGACAGATTATGAATTTTCGTTCTAACACCTGGAAGTACATTTTGGGCTTGGTGGTTATTCTGGGCGGGGTGGGTTTTGTGCTCTCCTCGAGTTTGAACACCAATTTAACGTTTTTTATCACGCCTTCCGAATATTTGGCTGATACTGCCAAATACGCTGACAAAACCGTGCGCCTTGGCGGCGTGGTGCAAGAAAACAGTGTGAAGTACAACAAGCAGACTCTCGAGTTGAAGTTTGTGCTGACCGACGGCACGAGTAAATTCCCAGTCAGTTTTACTGGCACGCCACCCGATTTGTTCAAACCAGGGCGCGGCGTGACCGTCGAAGGAAAATTTGCGGGGGACACTTTTCAAGGTTCGCAATTGCTGGTCAAACACAGCGAAGAATACCGTGCGCCCAATCCTGGTGAAAAACTCGATTACGAAAACATCACCAAGAACATCAAGGACTCGAGGTGAGGCATGAATAACTCGAGCTTGGGTGAATTCTCAATTTTGGCAGCCCTGGTGTTTTGCATTTGGGGTTTTGCAACTTCAGCTCTTGGCGGCTCGAGGCGCGACCCGAAATTGGCAGAGGTCGGACGCCGTGCCGCCATTCCAACGTTTTTGTTTGCCACATTTGCGCTTGTGGTGCTCGAGGTGGCGCTCTTAACGAACGATACTAGCGTTCATTACGTCGCCAATTACTCGGCAAGCACATCACCGCTCTGGGTAAAAATCGTTTCACTTTGGGGTGCGCTGGCGGGCAGCATTTTGCTCTGGGCATGGTTACTGGCAGGGTTTTTGCTGCTCGTCTCGAGAATCGCCAAGAACGATGCCCTGCGCCCTTATGCGCTTGCCACAATGTTTGCGGTTTTAACGTTTTTCTTGGGCGTGAATGCCACCGTCGGCAGTCCATTTCTGGAAGTTCCGTTACCGCCGCTCGATGGTAACGGTCCAAACGCGCTGTTGCAAAACCATTGGATGATGGCGGTTCACCCAGTGTTAATGTACATCGGTTTTGTTGGCTTGAGTGTGCCGTTTGCTTACGCCGTCGCCGCCATGCTGACTGGACGCCTTGGCGAAACCTGGTTGGTGCAAACCCGTCGTTGGAGCATGGTCGCCTGGGCGTTTCTTTCCGCCGCGATCGTCTCTGGCGGTTGGTGGTCGTACGAAGTTTTAGGTTGGGGCGGTTACTGGGCGTGGGACCCCGTCGAAAACGCCAGCATCCTGCCCTGGTTTTTCACCACGGCGTACTTGCACAGCTTGCAAATTCAGGAACGCCGCCGCATCTTGAAAGGCTGGAATTTGGGTTTGATCGTCGCTGCTTTCTCGAGCACCGTCTTTGGCACGTTTTTAACGCGTTCGGGCATTGTCCAGAGCGTTCACAGCTTTTCAAAAAGCCCAATTGGTCCAGTTTTCTTGGGCTTCTTCGCCGTCATGCTTGCCATTACCTTGTACATCGCTTACAAACGCCTCGCGCTTGTCCGTGACGATCACAGCCTCGACAGCCCACTCTCGAGAGAGGGCGCGTTCCTGGCTGGCAACCTGCTCTTCTCGAGCTTCGCGTTTACAGTCGTTCTGGGCACAATGTTTCCAGTCTTTTATGAAGCGTTCACCAACAAAACCACTTCGGTTGGCGCACCGTTTTTCAATCAGGTTGGCATTCCCATTGGACTGGCAATTCTGGGATTAATGGCAGTAGGACCTGCGCTTACCTGGCGGCGACTCGAGGGTGTGGCACTGCGCAAAACCTTGACCGTTCCTGGCATTCTGGCGGTGCTGACCGCCATTACCGCGTTGGCGCTGGGTGTTCGAGACATCAACGTGCTGTTCACCCTGGCATTCTCGAGCCTTGCCATCAGCGTGCTGTTTGTCGTGACTGGCAATGCCGTTCGTCAACGCAGGCAAGCCGAGGGTGGCTCGAGCTTGAAGGCTTTGAGTGACCTCTTAAACGCTTACCCACGGCGTTACGGCGCGTACATCACACATTTAGGTGTGGTTGTGATCGCCATTGGCATTGCGTTTTCGGGCGCGTACAAGGTTGAGCGCGAACTGGCGTTCAGACCAGGCGAATTGAAAACCGTGCTGGGTCATGAGGTTCGTTATTACAGTTTGGTTGGCGAACAGCGTCCCGAAAAAACGATTCAAGCCGCCAAGCTCGAGGTGGACGGCAAAGAATACTTCCCAGCCCAAAATTATTACGGCACGCAACGCGAGGCGGTTTCGACACCAGCCATTCAGTACAAGGTAAGTGGTGATTTTTACATGGTGCTGGTGAATGGCGACCCTAAAGATCAAAGTGTCAGCCTGAAATTTATTTCATCTCCCCTGGTCAGTTGGATTTGGGTTGGTGGTTTGATCGTGGTGATTGGCGCGGCATTGACCTTGATTCCAGCGATAGTGAGCGAACCGAAAACCGTACCGTCAAACGTGGCGGCAGCCAGCGATTAAATTCTAAATCTCGAGAGAAAATCCAAAAGCATTGCGCCCATATTTTTAAATTAGCCGTTACCGAGGGCGCAGCTAGCAGCGCCCCTACGAGAACCAGAACTCACGCTCGAGGGAAACCATGCAAAACGTAAATTCTGTGCAAAAACAAAATCCGATTCAAAAATTTGTTGTCCCAATCGTCTTGCTGGCAATCGTGGCGGCACTCGGTTACAGCTTGACCAAACCTGCCGCCGTCAACACCAGTTCGCTCGAGGGCAAACCCGCGCCTGATTTCACGCTCAAAACGCTCGAGGGTACAGATTTGACGCTCTCGAGCTTTAAGGGTCGTCCTGTGGTCGTGAACTTTTTTGCGTCCTGGTGCGGACCTTGCGTGGACGAAGCACCAATGCTTTCTCAAGCTGCGATTGATGGCGCCGCCAAAAAAACCGTGTTTCTGGGTGTGGCGTACAGCGACAAAGCGCCGCTCGCCAAAGAATTTCGGGACAAGTACAACTTGGGCTTTCCGGTGGTCATGGACGATGACAAACTCGAGGCTGGGCGAAGCAGCGTGAAATACGCAATTACAGGTGTTCCTGAAACGTTTTTTATTGACGCGAGCGGCATTGTCGTGAAAGCCGTGACAGGACCGCTTGACGCCGAATCCTTGCAGGCAGGTTTGAAAGGCATTGGCGCGATCTAATGCGGATTCTCTCGAGCCTCTTGATTTTACTTTTAACAGGTTTTGCCCTGGCACAAAATGCTGCCGAGGAAACTCGAGTTCAGGCTTTGGGCAAGCAAATTCGTTGTCCAATCTGTCAGGGTTTGAGCATCACCGAAAGTTCCACCGATTTTTCGCGTTCGATGCTGAACGAACTCAAAGACCGTGTGAAGCAAGGGCAAACAGACGACACCATCCGCGATTATTTTGTTTCCAAGTACGGGCGCGTGGTCTTGCTCGAGCCTCCAAAAAGCGGTACGGATTTGATCGTTTGGGGTGCGCCGTTGGTGCTGCTTTTTGGTGGTGCGATAGGGTTGTTCTCGTACTTGCGTCGCGCCAGCACGCAAACCATGCCCGAAGCTCAAAGCGCGTCGCTCGAGAAGGTTCGCAAGCAACTCGAAGAAAGTCAAAAAACGTGAGTGATCGCTCGAGAGGCGGGAATTTATTTTAGGTCTTGTTTTTGGGATTTTAGGTTTGTTAATTGCGCTTGGTCTGGTGTTTTACGCCGTTCGTCCGATCATCAAAAACCTGGGGGAGAACGCGGTATCTGACAATGTCCGGGTCGAACTGGAAGACGAACGTGACGCGCTTTTCAGGCAAATCAAAGAACTCGAGCGAGATCATAAACTTGGGCTTATTGATGACACCGATTATCCTCGTTTGCGCTTGCGTGACGAAACCCGTGCCGCATTAATCCTCGAGCGTCTTGAAGATTTAGCACCCGCAACAGTTCAAACCAGTAAACGCACTTCACTGACCTTCGTGCTGGGTTCTCTGGCTGTGCTGGCACTGGCTGGAGCACTTGCCAACACTTTTGTCGTTCCAAGTCTCGAGCGTCTGGCACTGCGCCCACAACAAGCCAAAGAATACGAGACAGCCGCGAAGCTCAAATCGCTCGAGGCTGTCCTAACCGCACAAGCCAAAACTGGCAAAGCTGAAATTCCAAGTTTACTCGAGTATGGGCAACTGGCTTGGGAGATTCAAGATTACAACCGTGCCGCCAACGCTTACGGCGAGGTGCTGCGGCAAGAACCCAAAAACGTGACTGCGCTTGCCCGTTACGGACAGATTTTGTTTTTTGCCAGTGCGCAAGACCCGAAATTGCTCGATCAATCACTGGCATTGTTACAAGCCGCCACAAAACTAACGCCACCCTCGAGCGAAGCCTGGATGACCATTGGCAACATTTTGTTCAGCTCCAAAAACGACCCAAAAGGCGCACTGAACGCCTGGACGGAATACCAAAAAATCACAGGCGACACGGGCAGCCCTCGCATCACGCAACTCATGAGCGCCGCCAGAAAACGCTTGACCGCCTCTGACCCAGCCGTGAAACTTTTTGCCGCCAACTGCGCTGGCTGTCACGGCAGCGAAGCCCAAGGGCAGATTGGACCAAACCTCAGAACCTCCCAAAATGCTCGAGATGCCGCGTTTGTCACCAATCAAATCAAATTCGGCTCGAAAAACAAGCAAATGCCAGCTTTGCCGCAACTCTCGAGCGCAGACCTTGGTTTGCTGGTCAAATACGTCACCAGCTTAAAATAAAATCATGGCAAACGTTGACCTCAAAAAAATCACCAGACGCAACTTTCTGGAATACTGGTGGATTGCGCCCGTACTTGGGGCAGGCGGTTTCTTTGCCTGGTTTGGCATTCGTTCCTACCGAATTCTGGCTGGCAAAACCGCGCCAGCAAAGCCAAACTTTCAAACGGGCAACAAATTTAAAATTGCTCGAGTATCAGACCTGCAAAAATCAGGCGATGCCAAACCATTCGAGTACCCCGTTCAAATCGGCTCGAGCACCCAAACTTTACCCGCCATTCTGATTCGAGTGTCCAAACCACAACCGGGCGGGTTAAGCCAAGGCAACACGCATTTGATTGCCCTCTCGAGAATCTGCACCCACCAAAATTGCCCCTGTGATTTCATTGTCAAGCCTGAAATTGCCTCAATGGCGTACAAATACCGTCCACCCGCAGGAAACCCTATTCTGGGTTGCGCCTGTCACTTCAGCGCCTTCGACCCCGAAAAAGCAGGGGAAAGCGTTTCAGGACCCGCTTTAAAACCGTTACCACGCTTGCAACTCGAGCTTCGGAGTGGGGATGTTTTTGCGGTTGGACTCGAGAAAAGTTAGGCTCGAAAGTCCTCAACCAATTTCAAAAACCCTTGCGTATCGGCTGGTGTAATAATCGTGTTCTTTCCAGCTTGACGAATCATAACAACGTCACCTTTTAGACTCGAACCATAAACTTGCACTTCTTCATTGTTAACCCTGAACAGTCCAGCATTGTAAAAACCTGTGTTGATTCCCAACAAACGCCATACAGATTTGACTTGAACAACCTCGAGTTTCGCATTTTGCAAATTGATTTCGCAACGTCCAAACCAATATTTGAGTTGCAAAACCTGATCCTCGAGCCTGTAACTCAGCGCCCGTTGCGGCAAGGTGAACACAACAGTGACGAGCAACATCAAAAAAATGTAAAGCGGCACAACAAACTTCAGCGCGTCTTGATTTGAAGTGACTTTTAAGGTGGCAAACACCAGAAGCTCAACAACGCCAAGAAAGACAAGCGCACCAACCCTCGAGAACTCTCTTCTGATCGGAATATTGATGCGCTCACCCCCTTAAAGCTCGAGAAATTTTACCGCAGTCGCTCGAGCAAGTACGCTGGTAAATCTTTCATCGCAATGCGTTCTTGTACCATCGTGTCGCGGTTGCGAACGGTCACAGTGCCAAGCAAATTCGGGTCGCTCGAGCTTGGGTCGTCTTTGTTTCCCTGCCCGATGGTGTCAAAATCCACGGTAATGCAGAACGGCGTGCCAACTTCGTCGTGACGGCGGTAGGCTTTCCCGATGTTGCCCGTGTCTTCGTAAAGCACGCGTCCAAACCCGATGGCTTGCAAATCTTTTTTCAGTTTGCGTGCCACATCGGTAATTTCGGTTTTGTTCTTGGCGAGAGGAATCACCGCCACTTTGATCGGCGCAAGGTGCGGACGCAATTTGAGCACAATGCGTTCCGAACCATTCTCGAGGGTTTCTTTGGTGAACGCTTCGGTCAAGACCGCCAGCACGCCACGATCCACGCCCGCCGAGGGTTCGATCACGAATGGCACAATCGGTTTTTGGGTTTCTGGGTGCGGAATCGTCAGTTTTTCGGTGCTGTCCGTGTTCGGTTCGACGTTGGCTTGAATGCCCAGCGTGTCGTTGCTGCGGGTGTGCGATCCAAGATCAAAGTCAGTACGGTTGGCAATGCCTTCAAGTTCTTCTAAACCATGTGGGAAACGGTAGAGAATGTCCACGGTGGCTTTGGAATAATGCGAGAGGTCTTCTTTGCTTTGATGGTACGGCTCGAGGTTGCTGCTTTGAAGACCTTGGTCGCGCCACCATTGCAGGCGGGTTTCGACCCAGGTGGCGTGCCAAGCGTCGTCCGTACCTGGGGTGACGAAAAACTCGAGTTCCATCTGCTCGAATTCGCGGACGCGAAAAATAAAGTTGCGGGGCGTGATCTCGTTGCGGAATGACTTGCCAATCTGGGCAATGCCGAACGGCAGGCGTCGGCTGGTGGAATCCACGACGTTCTTGAAGTTGGTGAAAATCCCTTGAGCAGTTTCTGGGCGCAGGTAGGCGTAACTTTCTTCGTCTGCCACAGGTCCAACGGTGGTTTTGAACATCATGTTGAATGGTCGCGGCGCAGTCCAATTGCCTGGTTTGCCGTCGTCAGGATCAAGCGCCTTGCCCGCATTAAGCGCAACTTCAGCTTTTTCAGGATTTTTGGTCATGGCGCTCGAGAGGGCATCCACGCCCTCGCCTTCAAAACCAAACGATGCGGCAATGCTCGAGAGGATTTCGGGTTTCTGGTCTTTGAGAAGATGATCGAGGCGGTAACGCTTTTTGTTGGTTCGGTTGTCCACCATCGGGTCGGTGAAGGTTGCCTCGTGACCCGAATGGCGCAAGACCATCTTGTGGGTCAGGATGCTGGCATCAAGCCCCTCGATGTCGTCGCGCTCGTAAATCATTGAACGCCACCAGGCGGCTTTGAGGTTGTTTTTGAGTTCCACTCCCAAAGGACCGTAATCGTACGTGCCTTGCAAGCCACCATAAATGTCACTGCCGGGGAAGATGAACCCACGGCGTTTACAAAGAGAAACGAGTTCGTCCATTGATTGCGCTGGCATAAAACCCTCCTTCTACTTCATTGCATTAGAAGTTGGAATTCGCCAAAACAAAAAGTCCAGGCGGCTTCTAATGCCACCTGGGGACGCGAATCTCGAGATTCACGCGGTTCCACCCCAGTTCCTCGAGAGGAGAAACCCTCAAGGCTCTTTTCTACTTCTGCTCCCCGCTGCCTTTCCCAAAGTCCTCACCACCAGGCTCACACCGTCCCTGGTTCGCTCGAGGTTCAAAGCTTTGGTACTCTTGCGGATCAACGCATTTACATCATGGCGCAAAACTGGCTCGAGATCAAGGGTATGAACTTTTTCGTTTTCTAAATCACGCTAAACTCGAGGCATGATCGAAAGTTTGGAGAACGAATTTTGGAAACTCGAGATTGCGCCGAACGTGGGTGCAAGCATCAAGTCTTTGAGTGCCAAGCAAAGCTCGAGCCTTGAAGCCGTAATGCGAGTCACGCCCGATGAGGTGCTAGATGGAAATTCTGCCAGTCCATTCTCGAGTTTTACGCTCGCACCGTTTTCCAATCGAATTCGGGATGCAAGGTTTGTGTTTGAAAACCAGCAGTATCAACTAAAAGCCACGGCAAAA
>JAYTKL010000607.1:0-18855 GCA_043730305.1 Deinococcales bacterium
TGCCAGTCGTCGTAACTTGAGAAACTGGCGTTCAGACCTTCAATCAGTTTGTTCAGAATTTGGCGTACATTCTCACCCGTTTCGCTGGTGGTGCGCCAGTCGATGGTCAAATCAATGCGGTTTGGCGAGAGATTGTCCGAGATCGTATCGGCACGAATCACGGTTGGGCTGATGCTGCTCGAGCCAAGAATGTCGTGGTGTGGTAACTCGAGGCTGTACAGGCGCGTCAAAAATTGCGCCAATTGATAATGCGGATTTTCATTTTTCAAGGACAGGCTGGCATGATGGGCGCGACCATGAAATGAAACGGTAGAACGGCAAATGCCACGGTGTCCGAGCATCACACGGTTGGAGCTGGGTTCGCCGACAATGCACGCTCCAAGCTCGAGTTTTTCGTGTTGTGGTGTGGTCACTGGCAGGTTGGCGGTCACGAAGGCAATACCTTCACCGCCAGTCTCCTCTTCGGCTGGAACGCACAAGATCACATTGCGTTTGGGTCTTGATTTGCGCTCGAGCATTCCTGCCAGAGTGTAGGTTTGTGCCGCCAGTGGTCCTTTGATGTCCACTGCGCCCCGCCCGTGAACAATGCCATCCTCGAGAATTCCTGCGAACGGTGCGTGCTGCCACTGGGCATGATCGCCGACATCCACATGGTCAAGATGGGTCAGCAGCATCCATCCCGCGCCAGGTTCAGAACCGCGCACCAAACCAAAAACGTTGCCGTAATGGTCTTTCCAGGCTTCGTCAAAACCAAGCTTGCGGTACTCGATAAGCACTCGAGCGGCAAGGGCAGATTCTTGTTTGGGCAGGCTTTCGATACGAATTAAATCTTGCAAAAATGTTACGACACTCACGAATAACTCCTTACAATCTGGGGCGTTTGCTGGGGTCTAAAAACCATTCGAGCGCGGCGGGAAAACGCCGTCGCCAATCGGCTTCGTTGTGAATTCCGTTGGCATCCTCGAGATACACCAGGTCGTAACCCTGGGACTCGAGCAAATCTCGCATTTTGCGGTTGGATTTCAGGTACGCAGTTTGTTGTGCTCTGACGTTGCTTTCCTTGCCGCCAACGTCCATGTAAATTCTTAACCCTGGTGAAACCCGGCTGGCAACAAAGTCTTCCAGTTTTCCACCCAACCAGAAGCTCGAGGAGAGCGCCGCGCAAAACCCGAAGGTCTCGCGGGCTTCGAGTGCCGCCCACAAGCTCACCAGACCGCCCATGCTTGAGCCTGAGATACCCGTTTGACTTCTGAGGCGCGAGGTGCGGAAGCTCGAGTCCACAAGCGGTTTGACATTGCCGAGCAAAAACGCCAGATACTCGAGCGCCCGCCCACCCTGCCCAGTCGCCGAATGCCGTTTTAAGCGCTCATCCTCCCAAGGTCCGTACTCGTCAAGACGCGCCTCTCTGCCATTGGGAATGCCGACAACAATACACGGCAAACCTCGAGCCGCCAAAGTTTCGGCGCTCTCATCCACGCCCCACTCGCCCGCGTAAGCGGTCAGGTCATCAAAAATATTTTGTCCATCGTGCATGTACAACACAGGATAATCTCGAGACTCGGTTTCGTAATTGGGTGGCAGGTAGACCAGAATGTTTCGCGCTGTCAAACCAGAACTCGAGACACTCTGGCAGACCCGAACATCACCGACCACCGTATGTTTGCTGCCATAAACTTCTTCGTATGCTTTCCAAATCACGGGGGAAGTTTAACAGCTTGGTCAGGAATATCAAACTGCGAGGAATCAATGTAAAAAACGGCAGGGCGCATGGTCATGCGCCCTGCCGTTCAATTCTTCAACCCAAACCATTCACGCTCGAGCAGTGCGTACTCGTATTCATCACACCAGGTTTCATGCTCAAAGTAACTTTCAATAAAATGCGCCTCGCGTCTAAAACCGATTTTCTCGAGCAAACGCCAGGAACTTTCGTTTCGGGTGTCGCAATTGGCGCGAATACGGTGGAAATTCAGGTTTTCAAAGCAGTGTTTTAAAATGGCACTCACGGCTTCAAGCGCATAACCCTGCCCCCAGTGTTCTCGAGCCAGGGTGTAACCGATCATGGCGCTGCGCGGTTCAAACTCGAGGCTGTTGAGCGCAACATCGCCAATGGTTGCGCCCGTGGATTTGAGTTCGATGGCAAGTTGCGTCCAACCAATTTGCCCCGCCTCTCGGGTGGACATTTCATTGATAAATTCTATGGCTTGTTCGCTCGAGTAACTTGTTCCCCAACCTTGATAACGGCTGACTTCAGGATCATTTCGGTACGCCAGCAGCGCCTCGAGATCAGATTTTTTGAATTGGCGCAATCGCAAACGCTGGCTTAAAATGCTCCATTCAGTCATCGGTCAAAACCCGCCTTGCACCCAAGTATTTGGGTTGCCAGTATTTTTCGGTCATGCTCGAGATCGTGACCTTGCCAGGGTTGCTGGCGGCATGAATAAATTGATTGTCTTTCAAGTAAATCCCAACGTGACTGACGCCGTGCCCGGTGGTGTCAAAAAACACCAGATCGCCCTCCTGCAAATCTTCTCGAGTAATTTCAATGCCCGCTTGAAATTGCAGGGCGCTGGTGCGGGGCAACTTTAAACCCAGTTCGGCGAAAACGATTTGCACAAAACCACTGCAATCAAGACCATTGGCGTTTGTGCCGCCGTAACGATAGGTGACGCCCAAATAACGTTGCGAAATTTCGGCGATGCTGACCACGCTCGAGCTTGATGGCGGCACAATCGCAGCCGTCACTGGAATTTTGATGCGCTGTCCCGCGCTGATCGCATCACTGTTCAAGTTGTTCGCGGCGCGGATGCTCTCAATACTGACGTTGTAACGCAGGGCAATGCGGTACAACGTCTCCCCTGCCACAACCGTGTAAAACAATTCTGGCGTATCGCTGCTGACAGTCGGAAGTGGTTGTTCGGCAATGGTATTCGAGCTGGTATCAAGTACCGTATTTTGAATGACTGGCGCGGTTGGTGGCGTGCTGAGGTTTGGCATCGGCGCGGCTTTCAAGACTGGCACAAAAATTGGCGCATCTGACCCTCGAGCATTGGGCAGCACGGCATTGGTGTTGGCGCTCGAGGTGACAGGTTTGACACTGCCCGAGGAGGGTGGTTTGAAGCTGGCTGGCGTGCTGGGTCTGACTGGCAAGCTCGAGGCATTGCTTGGAGCGACAACCGCATCTGGAGTCGCAGCACTCGGGTTTGGCGTTGGAGTCACCACAATTGGCTTCAATGGTGGGTTCTCAGGTTTGGTGGGAATGACTTCTGGTTTTGCAGGTTTGACTCCTGCGCTCGAGCTTGGTTTTTCTAGCGTGCTCGAGATTTGTGGTTTGGGCGCACTGGCTAACGTTGGAAGTTTCGGCGGCGTACTCGGGCTTGGTTTGGGGGCAGCACTCGAAGCTGGAGGTTTGACTGGATTGCTCGAGGCTTGAACGCCTTGTTGTGTCAAACTCGAGTTTGGGATCAACAATCGCTGCCCGATTTTAAGTTCAGGACTGGTTAATTTGTTCAGCTCAAGAATCGCGGCAACCGTGACCCCATATTTTTTGGAGATCGAATACAAGGTTTCTTTGGCTGCCACAACATGCACTTTTTGCGGATCGGGAACGATCAACACCTGCCCAACACTGACATTGTTGCCCGTCAATTGATTGAGTTTTTGCAATTCGCTCACGCTGAGGTTGAACTTTTTCGCAATGCTGTACAACGTATCCTTGGGCTGGACGGAATAATTCCCAGCCAGCGCACTCGATAGACCGAGCGCCAAGACAATTGCGAACAGTAAAGCTTTCACGCATTCCAGTTTACACGATTCAAAAGCCTCACCAGCAAAAATCCCAGCCTCGAGTACGAATGACTTTGAGACTTGTGGATACAATCAAACCATGAAATTACGCATGGGAATATTGTTGGTGCTGCTCACAGCGTGCGCTCCAGTGCGTCAACTCGAGGCTTTCATCGAGCGCAAACCCGACCCGATTGCCGATCAGGGCGCTCATCGCAGCGCCGTCGAATGGTGGTACATGAACGGTCATCTCGAGACTGGGTCGGGTGCAAAAAAAGGTTTTGCCGCCGCAATTTTTCAAGTTTATATTCCAGAGGACAGCAAAATCGGGCTGATCTCTGCCGCCAGCATTTTACCGCAAGCCTTTTACTTCGGGCATTACAGTCTGCTCGACAAGGCTTCGGGCACATTCTCGAGCAGCGAACGCAGCACCTTGCCTTTTGTCAAAAACCCAAAAATTCGCGTCTCAGATGCCGCCGCCAGCGAAACCCGCATGGACGTGCATTTGGGCGATTGGCGCATGACCCGCGAACAAAACGGGCATTACACCGTGCAAGCCAGCAACAACGGACAAGACGCAATAAACCTCGACCTCGAGCCACTGCGCCCCGAAGTGATTCACGGTCCTGGCTGGAGCGGCAACACTGAGACTGGACGCATGTATTATTACAGCGCCACACGCCTTAAAGTCACCGGCACGTTAAATGGCGATGCAGTTTCGGGCATCGTCTGGTTTGACCACCAATGGGGCGGTGGTATCGGCGCTCAGGCGGGCGACGGCAGCGCCAGTTTCAACCCCAACTGGGACTGGATGAGCCTGCAACTCGAGGATGGACGCGACATGATGATTTACGTGGTGAAAAACGCCAAAAACGAACCGAGCGACAGGTTTATCAGCATCACCAAGGGCGACGGAACAAGCACCGAAATTCGCAATTTCAGGTTTCAACCCTGGGACACCTGGACCTCGCCAGCCACGGGCGGCAAGTACCCAACCAAATGGAGCTTGCGGCTCGAGGACGGCACGATCTTAACGATTCGTGCCGTGACCGACAATCAAGAAATTGAGGCTCGAGCGACGACTGGTTTTAATTATTACGAGGGTGCGGTCACGGTAACGGGCACGACTCGAGGGGTGGGGTACATGGAACTGACGGGGTATGTCAAAGGCTCGAGTCCGTTCACCAATCCTTGGAAGGCATTGCAGGGCGGACGTTAAGGGTTTCAATCCGAGTTTTGATTTATGATTTGCCCATCACGCAACTCAATGACCCTTGATGCTCGAGCCGCAACGCTTAAGTCGTGGGTCACAATCAAAAGCGTTGCACCAGCTTGCGAAAAACCTTCAAGCAACTCGAGAATTTCTGAACCAGTGCTGGCATCAAGGTTGCCCGTCGGTTCATCGGCAAGAATTAACTTTGGCTCGTTCACCAAGGCTCGAGCAATCGCTACGCGCTGTTCTTGTCCACCAGAAAGTTCGCTCGGGAAATGCTCGGCGCGTTCCAGCAAACCAACGCGTTCGAGGGCTTCATAAGAGCGCTTCTTACGGTTTTTGAATGATAATCCAGGCTTCAAATACTCGAGCGGCAATGCCACATTCTGCCAAGCGCAACGTTCAGGAATCAGGTGAAAACTTTGAAACACGAAACCAATCAATTGATTGCGCAACCTTGAGGCTGCCACGTCTTCAAGGCGGCTGGCATCATGACCATCAATCAAATAATGCCCACTTGAGGGAGCATCGAGTAAACCAAGCAAATTTAGCAACGTACTTTTACCACTGCCGCTCGAGCCAGTGATGGCAATGTACTCGCCTTTGGCAATTTCAATATCAATATTTTTTAATGCGTTGATAATTTGCGAACCTTTAGAATATGTTTTGCTGATGTTCTCGAGCTTGAGCACAGTTTTTCACCTAATTTTTCAGACGAACTGCCAAAGCGGGCGTAATTCGAGTGGCGATGATGGATGGAATCCAGGTGGCGACAGAGGAAATCAACATGGCGATACAAGGCGCAAACAATATCATTACCCAATCAAGCAAAAAAGACTGCTGTTGAACTCGAGCGATAGCCAGAATCAAAACAATACCCAAGGAAATTCCAATCACAGCCGACAACAAGGCACGTTTCAAAACATGGCTCAACAATGATGCAAAAATACTTTTTTGAGTTGCCCCAAAAGCCCGACGAACACCGATTTCGGCGGTGTGTGCAAGCACCCAAAGCCATTGCTGAGAAAACAAGGCGATTCCAGCCAGCAAAAACAAGATTCCTGCAATTGCCAAGTACAACAGACTGACTTGTTTTAATCCAAGCAACAAACTTGGCGCAAAATCATTTGGACGGTAAACACGAACAGGTTGTTGATCTGGGTTGTTGTGACGTGCTGTTAAAAAATCTGCTGCAATTTGCAAATTCTGAAAAATTGGCAAACCATCTCTCACTTCAACCAAAATTCCCGTACCAATCCCCCGAGCGCCTGCCGTCCCCAAAGACACCAGAATTTGATCACTTCGCGCTCCACCAATTACACTTTCTTTTGCTGAACGGTAAATCCCTACAATTTGATAAGATTTACCAAACAACGACAACTGTTTCCCTAAAATATCGGCTTTGGAGTTTTTGCTCAATTTTATGGCAAGGTCAGTGCCAACAACCGCCTCGAGTTTATCCGAATTTGGTGCTCGACCACGAATTAGGTCTGCACCAATTAACGGCAAAAAATCACCATAGAAACCACGAACATCAACAAATTGATCTTGAACATCAAGGTAAAAGTTTTCAACAAAAGCCACTTTACTCAAACTGACTGCAAATTTTGATTTCAGAGCCTCGTAATCTTCTTTAAAAAGTCGCACAGGCGCTCGAGGATCAGCAAAACCTTCACCTGTTAACGAAGTGGCTAAAGTCGCCACTCGAACACCAACTTTCCCAATAATCTCCTCGGTTTTTGCTGTGGCAACACGGTTACTCGAGTTTTGCAATAAAAGCGTCATCACACCAAACGCCAAACCGCTAAACGCAAACCAATCACGGGCGGCAAACCGAATTGATCCGCGCACCAAATCGGTAATGACCCGACCAATGACTACGCTCGTTGGAAGCCAAGTGGCAGTAACTGCAACAAAAACCACGAGCAAAACCGTAAACAAAAGGGTGCGCCAACTTGGGGTGGCATCCAAAGCAAAAACCTGAGTAAAAACCCAATTGACCAACCAAATTGTGGGAATCCCAAAACTTAATGGGAGCAACAAGAGTCGTAAACTCAACAGCACCTCTTGAACTTGCAAGCGCAAACCCGTTGCACCGCAAGCGCGACACATACCCAAAATAGGAATGCGTTCGATCATTCGTGTGGTTTGAAATCCAACCAATGAATACACTGCCAAAACCAGCACTGCCAACGTGGCAAAAATTAAACCTTGGCTTAAGAGCAATGAAGCTCGAGTTCTTTCTTCGACGCCCACAGTGCTAAACAGTGGTTTGAACTCGTAAGCGTTTAAGTTCTGGGTTTCTAACCAACGCTTGAGTTGCGACTTAATTTGTTCCTGATCGAGATTTTTAGCCTGAATAAAGATTTGATCGACTTGTGAATAACCCGTATATCCCTCGAGCGGAATCAAAGCTTCCCAATCCGCAAAGTAATTGGTTTCACCACGCAGTGCAACAGATTCCAAAATACCAACCACTCGATACTGACGGTTATTCAAGGTTAATTCACGCTCGAGAATTGGTTGTTTATCCCGTTCCTCGAGCAATTTAGCGAGTTTAAACCCAATCACGACCTGATCGTATTTGGTTGCAAATTTCCCTTTAAGAAGTCGGAGTTGCATCACCGAAAAATAGTTTGGACTGACCGCAGCATTAATGATTGCAAAACCACTTGTTGGTCGTGAACTGCTTGTGCGATAAGCGATATTCTCGAGTTTAATTTTGGGGTCTATGGTTGCAAGTTTTTCTGGTGAAGTTGGCAATCCTGCAGAAACACCAGTAAAATCGGCTCGCGTTTGAATCAACCACATTCCCTGCCCAACAGTGCCTTTGATTTCCTCGAGCGTGACCAAGCCGCGCTCCCATAAACCAAGGGTTAAGCCCAAGCACCAAATCAGAACCGTAATTGATATTAGATACGGGATTGAAATTAAGTTTTTATAAATTTGTGAAGACATTATTTATTTTCAGTCTTAGATGTGTGTTGATTTAAGAAATCTAAAAATAAACTTGTACGCGTAATATTATCTTCGTACTTCTTTAAAAAAAGATTCAAGACGATCAAGGCTTGCTGTCTCAGGAGCAGCACCAAAAATAATCTGCGATGTGCTTACTCTACCTTTTTTATTGACAAAAATTGTTGCATTACTTAAATTTGACCACAAAATATCATCTTCGTCAGCAATAAAATTCCAACTCGGAAAACTTATTTTCATTTTATTTATTTCATTTATATTTCTAACTAGTAAATATTTGTTTAATTTATACTTGTCTGCTAAGTTTGAAACTTTTTCCAGAATAAAACGCGATGAAGATTCTGGATTAACATAGTTTACATCATATTTTCCATCGGGATAAGAAATTCTTGCCAGTTTAAACTTTTTACTATCGTACTTATATTCATTTCCTGCTGCTGAAAAAATTACCGAGACTGGTTTTATATTTTCAATTACATCACTTTTTATTAATTCCAGTGGGCATTTTAATACCTTACCAGTGCTAATAAAATTTACGGCGATTTTTTCAATATTCTTATTTTTTTCTGATAAGCTAAGGAATCGACATCGGACTATACTATTTTCGACTAAATATAGACCCTGCTGTGATTGAAAAGTTCCACCTGAAACAATATCCCTTTCAGAGAAAAAACCATTTTTATCAACAAAAATCGAATACATATTGAATTGTTTTTCAACTTTTGAAATATTAATATTTTCTATAGAGCGTCCTAATCTCCCTTCAAAAAATAAAACTGTCTGAAACTTAGTATATTTCTTTTCAAAAAAATCAAGTGCCAAATTACCAAAATTAGATTGTGATTCACCTGAAGTTGCGTTTTCATATGGTACAGCTTTTGCCCGATTATCAGCAAAATCACTTCTTAAGACCCACAACAAAACTCTACTATTTGGTAACTTCATAGTCTTAGAAGAAGTATCGGTTAATTCTCCAAATTTAAAACCGATACGAATTGATTCGCTACGAGGAAAATCTATCGTACCCAGTTGTGGTTCAATTTTTTCTTCAGATTGGGCAAAAGAAAATGCAAATCCTACAATTAATAAAAACGGTAATGACCCAAGTTTCATAATAACTCCATCTGAGCAGTGAGTCATCGTGCCTCACTGCTCAAAATAATTTTTACTTAAATCGCACAAGAACCGCAACTTCCATAAGAGTTTTTGACAACAAGTGTACAATTTACTCCTGTTGAAAAACTTGTAATCACAGTACGCGTTTTAGTTCCCTGACAAGAGCCGCATGAATTCGCTGATGGTGGTGGTGGATCACAAGCAAGCGCAAAAGCTGAAGTCATAGCACCAAATAAAACAAGTGTATTCAACCATTTCTTCACAATGAACCTCCAAAAAACACAATTGTTACTTTATTTCAGAGAAAATCTCGATCACGCGCTCGAGATTTCCAAAGTAACCGACGTTATACCAAACTAATCTTCCATTTTTGAGGTATAAAACCGTAGGTACAGCAGATACTCCCAGTGTCAAGGCTAAATCACGTCCAAAATCACCTTTACATCCTTTGGGCAATAATTCGGATTCTTGTCGAGTCGAGTAGACAACAAGTGGATTAACTTTTTTTGCACACATCCGAATGAGTACAGGTTTTTCTCTTTGGCACGATGAACAACTAGAGCGCCAAAACACAATTGCACCTGTATGCTTTTGTAAATCTCCAGGAAGTTTTTCACCCAATCGAACCTTGAGTTGATTTGTTGGAGATATTGTATCAAGTTTTATTTTTTGGATATCTTCAGTCCGAACACTATTTAGAAAGAGTTGAACTGTAATACCGTCTTGGATCAGCACAAACATTGGAAGTTTCTGGGCAGCAAAAATAGTGTGCAATAAACCAGATTTATCAAAAACTTGTTTATCTGAGTATGGTAGAGGAAGTTTCTTTTTACTTATAAATGTAAAATCTGTGCCAGTCAGATTTTTTTGTATTTGTAAACAGGTTGAGCATTTTTCGTCAACAAATACAATCAATTTTTTGCCCTGATGTAGATTAAACCCGTAGGGGACAATTGGTCTATCAGGAATTTGTGTTTCCTCTTGTGTTTGAGCAAAAACAGTAAAACCAAGAAATAAGAATAGTAATGTCCAACGAAACATATGTGACCTCGTTTCAGACGTTAATAACCATTGATTTTAAAGAAACGTAGACGAACCTTGAAAGTGATCCGCTTACAACAACTCATGATTGTAAATCTTTGAATTCTCTTGCCAATACTTTAGCGAAACATGCAGTATAAAAGTGTATCTCGCGGCACTATGATTTAACCCTGTTAGAGTTCATCTCAAAACTTGCACAATCACAATAATGCACTATTTTTCTAAGCGGGCTTCTCAAGATCTACTTCGCGGCGCGTTGCGACTTCGGATCGAGCGCGTCACGCAAACCGTCACCGAGCAAATTAAATCCAAGCACGGTCAGCAAAATCGCCAAACCAGGAAAAATCATCGTCCAAGGCGCGGTGGTTGCCACGCCAATCTGGAAGGCATCGGCAATCATTGTGCCCCATTCTGGCACGGGAGGCTGCGCCCCCAGTCCCAGAAAACCCAGTGCGGCAGCCTCGAGCGTCGCCGTGCCAATGGTCAGGGTGCTTTGCACAATTAAAGGACTTAGACCGTTGGGCAGGACATGCACCAGCATTTGACGCCAACTTGACGCGCCCAGGGCTTCGGCGGCATGAATAAAATCTTGTTCGCGCAGGCTGTAAACCATCGACCGCGCAATCCGAACATAGACGGGGATTTGCGTGACCGAAATGGCAAGCATGGTGTTGGTCAAGCCTGGTCCGCGCACGGCAACAATGGCAATGGCGAGAAGCGTACCAGGAAATGCCAGCAGAATGTTCGTGCCCCAGTCAATGCCAGCGTCCACCCGCCCACGAAAAAACCCGGCGATCAAACCCAGCAACGTGCCAACCACCGCCGCCAACGACACCGAGATCAGACCGACCTGCAAGGAAATTCTCGAGCCGTGCAACACCCGCGTTGCCACGTCGCGCCCGAGGTTGTCCGTACCAAAAATGTGGCTGGTGCTGGGCGGCGTCAAACGGTCACGGTATGAACGATCCTTGAAGGCATCGTAGGGCTTTAGAATTGGCGCGAGCAGTGCCAGTGCAATAAATACCAGCACAATAATGCCGCCCACCTTGCCTGGACTCGAGGCACGAAAGCGCCGCCAAATCTGAGCGGTTGGCGTCTCGAGTTGGGCTTTTCGCTCTGGCGTTATGGTTGCATTCGTCATGGCATGTCCTTATCTGTGCTGGGTTTATCTGTACTGAATTCTGGGGTCAAGAAGCGCGTAACTGATGTCCACAATGGTGTTGACCAGCGTAAAAACAAAAGCAACAAAAATCACGCCCGCCTGAACAATCGGGTAATCGCGGGTCGAGATGCCCTCGTAAATCCACAAGCCGATGCCCTCCCAGCTAAACACCGTTTCGGTCAGGATTGCACCGCCCAAGAGCGCACCGACTTGCAAACCGATCACGGTGGCGACAGGCAGCAAGGCATTGCGAAGTGCGTGTTTGTAAACCACGGTGCGTTGCGACAAACCTTTGGCTCTGGCGGTACGAACATAATCTTGATTGAGCGTCTCGAGCATTGCGCTGCGGGTCATGCGGGCGATAATGGCGGTGGGAATGGTGGCGAGCGCGACGGAAGGCAAAATCAGGTGTTGCAATGCCTGAAGGGTGACGTTGAGTTGCCCACGTAAGATGCCGTCCAAGACCAGAAGATTGGTGATGGGTTTAAACGAAATTGAAAGATCAGTGCCGAGCCTGTGACCTGGCGGCAACCAGTGCAGTTCGACGGCGAACAGGTAAATCAGCAGCAAACCCAACCAGAAAATTGGCATTGAAACGCCAACCAAAGCAACCGTCATGGACAGGTTATCAACGATTGAATTGCGCCGCACGGCAGCCAGAATGCCAATTGGAATGCCCAAAAATGTTGAGAGGATCATTGCGCCAATCGAGAGTTCAATGGTTCCGGGCCAGCGTTGAACGAGTTCGGTTTTGACAGGAATATTCTTTAATAAACTGACACCCAGATCGCCCTGCAAGAGTTTGCCGACAAAATTAAAATACTGCGAATCGAAAAAACCAACAATGCCATTTTTGGTCAAACCCTCCGGGTTAAAAACCCAGGGTTTGTTCAAGCCCAATTGCTCACGGACTTCAGCCAGACGTTCCGGCGTACCGCGTTCGCCCAACAAGATCGTGGCGGCATCGCCTGGGATCAGGTGAATGAACATAAACACCAAGATCGAAATCCCGATTAAGACAGGCACAATGGCAATCAGGCGGCGCATGGCGTAAATAAACATTTTATCCTTGTGGTTTCTGTAAGATTTTGTGAAACTCAAAAAAGGCGTTACAAAAACAGGTTCGCTCGAGCCAGATAGAAAACTCGAGTTTCAATAGAATCTGGGAGAAGGAATAATCCCTCTCCCAGAAAACAAGTTACTTGATGCTGATGTCGGCGAAGTTAATCTCACCCAGAGGGCTTGGTTTGTAACCCTCCACGGTGGCTTTGCTCGCCTCGAGCGGTTGGCTGTGAACGAACGGCATCCGCACCACGTCGTTGAAAAGAATTTCTTCAACTTGTTGGTAGATTGGCACTTTGGCTTTGCGGCTGGTCAGCTTTTGGGCTTTCTCGAGCAAATCAAAGACTTTTTGATTGCGGTAATTGACATCGTCTACAGCGCCAGGTCCAAAGTGCGGGGTGTAGAAGTTGTCGGCATCGCCGTAATCGCCCGTCCAACCGAGCAAGAACATTGGGAACTTGTTCTTCTTGCGATCCTCGAGGTATGTGCCCCAATCTTCGGTTTTGAGGTTGAGTTTGATACCAATTTGTGCCAGGTCGGCGGCAATGGCTTCGGCAATTGGTTTTGGCGTTGGGAAGTACGGTCTGGAAACGGGCATGTACCAGAAATCGGTTTCGAAACCGTTTGGAAATCCGGCTTCTGCCAAGGCTTTCTTGGCGGCTTCTGGATTGTAAACGTAATCTTTGACTTTGGGTGATTTGAAGTCATTGAAGGTTGAAGGCAGGAACGAACCGTCGGTCACGCCCAAGCCCTTCCAGAAGCTGGCGACAATATCTTTTTTGTTGATGGCTTGCGCCACCGCTTGACGCACTTTGACGTTGTCAAACGGTTTGAGTTGGGTGTTGAAGGCAACGTAACCAACGTTGAAGCTTGGGCGCAAAATGGCTCTCAGCTTGCTGTCGGCTTTGATCGCGGCATAATCGTCTGGATTCAGGTTGACGGTCAAATCAACCGTACCCGCGCGAAGTTCGGCAAAGCGAGCGCTGGTATCCTTGATGGTACGGAACACGAGCTGATCGACATTGGTGGAGGTTTTACCCCAGTAATTTGGGTTTTTGGTGTACACGATGCGGTCGCCTGGTTTCCAGTCCTTTAAAATGAAAGGACCAGTACCAGCAATCGTACCGACGCTGGCTGGCGTGCCGTAATCGGCTCCGGCTTTCTTGATGGCGGCTGGACTGGCAATCTCGAAGTAAATTGAAGCCATAACTGCGTCAAATGCTGCGAATGACTGGCTGAGCACAAATTTAATTTGATACTTGTTGACAACCTGAACGTCTTTGATGATTGCATTCGCATCACCCTTGTAACCATTGAGCAAATCACTCATTGGTTCCCAGAGCTTGCCTTTATCGCGGTAGCCGTACTCGAATTTTGGATCCCACCAACGCATCACGTTGAATTTGACCGCATCTGCATCAAAGCCCGTGCCGTCATGGAACTTGACGCCAGAACGCAAGCTAAATGTCCATTCGGTGGCGGTTTTGTTGGCACGCCAACTTTTGGCTAAGGATGGCACAAGTTTAGTGGTACCAGATTCAAAGCCAAGCAAGCGTTCATAAATGGGCTGTTGCGCCTGCAGCGTGTTGCCATCTGTACGATCACCTGGTTCAAAGTTGATCGCGTCGCCCGACTGGGCAAAAACAAGGGTTTTCGCGTTTGACTGTGCCACGGCTGCCATGAGCGCCGCCGATCCTAACGCGACTGTGACAAAAGCAATCTTCCAATGCTTCATACAACCTCCTCTTACAATGCACCACGTTGCCCATTTGGGCAACTTTTTCGTGGTGAGTGGGCAAAGTGTACCAAGCCAGGGGGTCAAAAGTGAAGCAAACTTGTTGCAATTGAGAATTGGCAACACAGACTTGGGTCATGTCAGACTGAGTTGTGGCTGCAAAACTCGAGCTTCCGAAAATACTGTTTGAGCATTTGTTTGAATTGGCACGCAGTGCTTTACCGAACGAATGCGTGGGTTTTTTGGCGGGTATCTCGAGCGGGCAAGTCAGTGCGGTCTTTCCGCTGCAAAATGTTGCGGGTGACGCCAAGCGTTTTTACGCTGCTGAACCGAGCGGCGTGATTCGCGCCTTGAAATCCATCAAAAATCAGCACCTCGAGTTGGTCGGGATTTACCACTCGCACCCACGCCATGAAGCTGTACCTTCCAAGACCGATCTCGAGAAAGCTTCCTGGGACGTGCCGTACCTGATTTTGGACGTGCAAAACGCCAAGGCTCGAGCGTGGGTATTGCTGGATCAGGTGCTCGAGATTCCAGTTGTGATTCAGTCGCCAATAGTACATTGAACCATGAAGCTGATTTCGGTCAACATTGGGTCATTGCAAGCGCTCGAGGTTGGGAATCACAGTTTAAAAACTGGGATTTTCAAATCGCCAGTCAGCAATGCGGTGCATGTCGGAAAACTCGGAATCGAGGCTGATGTGGTGCAGAACAAAAAGCATCACGGCGGTCCAGACCAAGCCGTTTACGTCTACGGCACAGCCGATTACGCCTGGTGGACCGAGTATTTGCAGACTGAACTTGAACCTGGAATCTTTGGTGAAAACCTGACCATTTCTGACCTCGAGAGTGCCACTTTCCATATTGGCGACCGCCTAAAAATTGGCACGGTCTTGCTCGAGGTTTCGGCGTCTCGAATTCCGTGCAGCACCTTGGCGGCGCGAATGGGCGACACTGGTTTTGCCAAAAAGTTTAAGCAAGCCCGCCGACCAGGTTTGTACTGTCGGGTGCTCGAGGAAGGGATGGTTCAAGTTGGTGATAGCGTTACACTCGAGCCTGGTGAGGGTGAGTATTTGAGCGTGGTTGACACCTTTGACTGGTTTTACGACCCGAATCCAAGTCTCGAGATGATTCAACGCGTCTTGGCTGCGCCCGTGGCAATTCGCGCCAGAGAAATGTATCAGGAGCTGCTTGAGCGAAGCGACCCAAGCCCGTCAGCGCGAGTAGCCCGTGAGGTGCTGTCTTACGAGCAAGAAGGTGCATCTTTAGGGTCAAGAAGCGAGGCATAAAGTTTAATACTGCTCGAGGAAGCTCAAGGCTCGAGTTGATCGACCAGATTTGAGGCTCGGGTTTCAAGACGCTTTGAATCGATGCGTTGCGCCAAAACAAAAGCTTCTTGTGCCAAAGCCAAATCTTTTTCTTTTTCGGCGACCTCGAGCAACGCCAGCAGTTCATACGGTTTATGCCCTGCAACCCTGGCTTCTGTTAAGGCATTGCGGGCGAAACTGCCAATTTTGGTGGTGGCATAAAGCGCCAGCAAAGCACGGGTCGTATTGGCGGCATCTTTGGCGGCTCGAGCGCGTTTGAAAGCTTTTTCTGAAACCTCGAGCGCCTTGTTTTTGCTGCCCCAAACGGCATGGGCGTGTCCCAAACCTGCCAGAACGCCCGCACTGGCGTCCTCGCCCAAGACTTCTGAAATCCCGACGGCTTTACCAAAAGCAATCACGGCTTCTTTAGGATTGACGCCTTCCAAAATCGCTTTCTCGAGCAATACCTCGCCCTGCACGGTCAATGCCGCCACCGCCATAAAACCGTCTTGCTCGAGGCTGGAAATGTCATAAGCCTCGAGCGCAAATTTCAGGCTGTTCTCGAGGTCGTCAAGAATTCGGTAGGCGTTGGCAAGATGCACGAGCGCCCAACCTTTGGCTTCACGGTGGACTGGAGGTGACTCGAGCAGCAAAATCACTTCTTTGGGTTTTCCAACCCGAATCAGGGCACTGGCAAGGTTGGCTTTGACATGATCGGCTTTCACATCTTGCAAATGCGGCAACGCGGTCTGAAGATGTTCGGCACTTTTTTCTGGATGGTTCAAACGCCATTCAAACCCTGCCAACTCGAGTAAAATCTCTGCGCCAAATTCAGGATTTGACTCGAGGTATTTTTGACTTTCGCGCACGACATATTCGAGATTTTTATTCGCCTCGTCAGTTCGTCCAGTTTCAAACAATCCAGCCGAATTCTCGAGCAAGGCTTTCAAGAAAACCTTGTGCAATTCAAAGCGTTCACGCACCAGCCAAACTTGAAACGCTGGATGGCGTGGGTTTAAACCTGGCGCGAACTCGGCACGCAAACTGTTTAACGTCCGCAGGTTTGCACCAGCATTCAAATAATCTTGCACGTCAGACCCAGCCTCGAGCCGCAACGAATCCTTCTCGACCAGCAAAAAAGCGCGTACAGGCTCAAGTTCTGCCACCTCGAGATCGTCCTGAGAGAATCCCAAACCTTCGAGTTCAGACCAGGTTTTTGCCTCGCCTCGAGATGCCAAAAACACCAGCAACTCGAGGGTTCGCCCTTCAAAACCAGAAATGATGTCACCATCAAGCTCAAAACAAATTGACCCCAGTAATTTCGCATACAAAAGCACAACCCGAGTTTAACCCGAAGCGCTCGAGTCAAATGATTGCTTTGATTTCAGGTTTTTGGCTCGAGTGCCGCGATTGCCTTGGTCGCGTCTTGCTCGAGGGTTGAAGCCAGCGCTTTCAGGTTTTCGGTCTCAAGCTCGAGGGTTTTCAAACGGTTTTCAGATTCGTCGAGTTCTTTGACCAATTTGGAACGCAAGCGCCCCTCGTCGCCGTCCCGAGCCAACGGTGAGAGATTGCCTTGAATCTGGGTTTGACGGGCAAAAATGCGTTCGCGCTCCAAATCGAGCGAGCTGATTTTGGCGTTGGTGCTTTCGATCTGGGCGTAAAGATTGCGGATGCTTTTCAGCGCCTCAAAAGTCCGAGTGTCCAAAAATTTGTTTTTCAAGTATTCGCTCAAAGTTTCAAACGTGATGTTTCGGACTTGCTCGTAACGGCTTTGCAACATCCGTTCTTGCACCACAAACTCGAGTTTGTTTTTGCTGCCAACATCCACTGTCCAACGTGCCAGGGTCATGTTTTGCGAGATGGGCGTGGTCGTCTCAAAAAAGTCATAACCATTTAAGCGATCCCGCTCGAGCGTCACCACCACGGGTGTCTCGAGTTGAGATGTAATTTCGTACACGGTGCGGCAAGTTTGATGTTCTTGAATCAGCAAATAGCCCTGTGACACAGCAATGCGGTTTAAATGCGTTTCCCAAGTTTGCTGTTCAGTCACTTTGACACCAAGTTCAACCGCGAACGCCACAATCACTTCCGCGCCAGACGGTGTGAACTCGAGCACCGCCTCGCCCGCATATTCTGCCGACTGTGAAGCCTGAGCCTCGAGCACCGTGACGGGTCCACGCTCGAGGGTGAAGCCAGAGCCATTTTCAAAGCGCAGGCTGGCAACCGGATTTTCAGGATTTTTCGCGCCGTTGTACAGCAGTTCGCGTTTGCCCTTCAATTTTGCCGACATCAGCAAGACCATGCCCGATTGACCACGTGCCACGCTGACCGGATGCGCCACGCGGTAGGCAAACAATGCCCCTCGAGATTCGCCGTTTGAAACGGGTTTGGCGCTTTGCATCATCTGGCTCGAGAGTGGCGCTGCGGCGGCAACCATGGCGGGAGCAGCCATCGATTTTCTGGCTCGTGCCATGCCGCCCATTGGCGCAGCACTTGCCATTTCCATCATCGGCATGGCATCGAACATGATTGGAGCGCCAACCGTGCGTTCCTGATCTTCGACCAAGGGACGTTCTGGGGTGTTGGGCGCAAACAAGGAATAACGAAACGAGACGGGCATTCCTGCCATCAAACTCAGTTCCACACCGTCCAAATCCTCCTCGAGCGTGTTGTCAAATAGTCCCCAACCTTGCACGAAAATATCTCGAGCGTCGGATTCGGCACTTGCGATTTCTTCGGCAATCAGACGGTAGGAAACGCGCCACGCTGGAGCTGGGGCAATATAGGAAACCGATAGATCGTGTTCACCCTCGGAGAGCCTCAAGAGCGCCGATGATCGGTCTTCGTCACGTTTGGCATTTTGCAGTGCGAACTCGAGATCGCCTGCTGCGACCGCATCCAAAATTTGCAGGCTTTCAAGTCGCTCGAGATTCAATTTGACAATGCTTTTGGATTCGGTTTGATACAAACTTAAAATCGCACGCTCGAGCGGGTTTTTAGATTCCAAATCAACGCCAACCACCAGACCTTCAAGCGTTTGCTGGCTGGTCTGCACCCGTACGTTGCGCCCGCGCAGGGCAGTTAACGTATCGGTCAAGCTCGAATGCTCGGATAAGGTCAAACTGCTTTTGTGAACATTCTCGTTACGGTCGGGCGGGGTTTCAAACTCGAGTCCCAAAACTTGACCCAGACTGTCGAGCACCACCAAACTTTTTAAAATATCGTCCATCGCTGGTCGTGGAAACTCGAGCCGCAACTGCTGCCCAGTCACCTGACCGCGCCGTTCAAAATATCCCAGACCATGTTTGTAGAGTGTCACGCGCTTGATTGGAAAGCTCATGGGTTTAGTGTAAAGCAAAAACCAAGGAAACCAAGAATCGCTTCAGAAACAACGTTCAAGACAGGCTCGAATTCAGGAGTCGCAGAACCTTAAGAAAACCTAAATACACTTTTGCTTAGA
>JAYTKL010000608.1:0-7651 GCA_043730305.1 Deinococcales bacterium
CGAACGTCGGCACTCGAGCCTTAGCTTCTTAGCACCAACGGTGTTTGAGGAGAAATATGACTCTCGGAACTCCAAGTCCACAAACTCTTGACATTTCAATGTAAGTTGCGTATTAATGATGGTGGTTCGCAAGAAACCAAGTCGTGAATGCAAACGTTGTTGAACATTTTCATCGGTGCTTTGGGCAATAAGTTTCTCGGCGAGCGCTAAGTCTTTCTTGTTAATATTCTCAAGCGCCCATGCCATTCCAGACGGACTGTTTTCAATTCTGATATCCCTGTATGGCAATCCATCTTCTACACTTTTTTCGAGTACCCAAACACCAGGGTAGACTTCTTGCCAATTTTTATTTTGGGTTGCAAGTATTTTGATGGATGGTTCACTTTCAACTTGCGCTTTTAATTCCGCTACTTCTTCTGCTTCTGAATAGGGTTTTGATGATGGTTGTGATTGACAGGCTGCCAACAAAACACTTACTGCAACAGCACCAAGTAAAAAATGTAAAGTCATAGAAACACTCCTGTAAAGTGAATTGCACTGAAGTGAATAAAAGACTCAATGCTATCGACTACTGTAGCGTAAAAAAAAAAATGTCAACAGTCATCTTTGCTTTACACAAACCCAAGCTCGAGTTGCAACCCCGCCAGGGTCGCGCCGCAACTGGGGCAGGTGATCGCGTGTTCGGGGATGCTCGAGGCGCAAAAGGGGCAGGTGGTCATACTCTGGGTGATTGTACGGGGTTTGGGTGGTTTTCGTTCCCGTTGATGCTCGAGACTCACTTTTGAATCTGGTGGGTCATGATACCCTAAATTATGACCATTCAACTTCCCAAAAAAATCGAAACCTGGGTTGAAGAGCAAGTCGGCTCTGGTGCGTACTCGAGCCGTGATGCACTGATTCTAGCGGGTCTTGAATTGCTGCAACGCGAACAGCAAGAATTGATGGCTGATCTCGAGTTGGGATTGAGTGATGTTGAAGCTGGACGTTTCAAAAAATTTGATTCTCGAGAAGCGTTTGCATCCGAGATTTTACGGCGGGTTAAAACGCGATCTGAGTCATGAAGTTTGAATTTACGATTGCCGATGCTGCACTTAACGACATGGCAGATGTTTGGACGTTTTATCAACAATTGAACGGTGAGGAATCCGCGCAACGTTTGATTGATGAGGTTTTTGACTTGATTGAACAACTCAAGGTTTTTCCTGAAATGGGGGAACGCCGTGACCAGTTGCGGCGTGGGTTGCGGAAAATTCGGGTGCGTCAACATTTAATTTTTTATGAGTTTGAGAAGAACATGGTTACGGTTGTGCGCGTACTTCATGCACGCCGTGACTTTGAATCTATTTTTGACGCGTAGTTTGGTTGCTCGAGACTCGAGTTGTAAGTTCATTCAGAACTGCTAACATCGGGTCATGGCGTACACGAATTTTACGTTGGAAAAATTGCAAGATCAATTTGGAATCAGCGCGATTGATTCGCCAGTGTTGACTGCTGTAAAACCAGTCCCAGTTTCGAGTTGGCTGACCGAAACCTTGCACCGAATGAGTGACAGTGCATTTAAGACCCGAAGCGAAAAAGCGCGTTCAGAATTTATTATTGCGCCCATTTTAACCGAAATGCTCGAGCGTAACGAACATCGTTTTGCCTTGTTTTCTGGGCAGTATTTTGATGTCGAACCCGAAGTTGGTTTGTCTGGTGAGTGCGATTTTTTGCTGACATTACAACCCAAGGCTTCGATTGTGTCCGCGCCTGTTTTTGCTTTGATTGAAGCCAAAAAACAGGATATTGAAGCTGGACTTGGACAGTGCGCGGCGCAAATGCTGGCAGCGCAACGGTTCAACGAACGTAAAGAAACGCCGCAAAAAGCAGTTTACGGTTGTGTGACTACTGGTGAAATCTGGCAATTTCTAAAACTGCACGAATCTACGCTCGAGATTGATACTGAACGGTATTATTTGAACGAACTCGAGTTGCTGATTGGGGCGTTACAGGCTGTGATTGATACATTTTAAGGCTTGGTGCGTGATGCCAAAGCCATCCTGTCCAAGCTCGAGTTGCAAACCTGCCAGGGTCGCGCCGCAACTTGGGCAGGTGATGGCGTGATCGGGGGTGCTCGAGGCGCAAAAGGGGCAGGTGGTCATACTCTGGGTGATTGTACGGGGTTTGGGTTGATTTCGTTCCCGTTGATGCTCGAGAGGTATTTCAAACCAGTATGACCGTGTTTCCATACTCTGCAACGAGCTTATCGTGTGTGAGCAAGTGCATTGTTACAGTTGTGCGTGTACTTCATGCACGCCGTGACTTTGAATCTATTTTTGACGCGTAGTTTGGTTGCTCGAGCAGACCGAACTGAAATGTTGGCTCGAGAACCCAATTTCAAGCCTGCGTAATCCATAATCTGGCATACGGCGCAAGCCAAATCACACCATTTTGAGGCTCGAGTTTGGTGTTTGAAATGCGGTCAAACAGCGTGTGCATTCCGAGTTCAAGCAATTGCCAGACGGGATAGCTTTGCGCGGTTTCGCAAAAATTGTAAATACCAACAAAATTGCCGAGCGGGTGGGCGCGGTTGTAAATGAACACGTGCGAATTTTGAGTCTCCAGCACTTGGGTTTCGACAGAGGCGTGAAGGTGAGGGGTGCAAACCCGAGTTTCGATCAGGTGTTTGAGTCCGTGATACATGCGACCTTCGAGCGAGTTTGGATTCGCAATCGCGTTCTTGGCTTTGTCCCAAGGCATGGCTGGGCGGTGAATCCAACGGTTGTCCATCGCCATCTCGGGATTCTCGAGGTAACTGGAATCATTTAAGAGCGCCAGTTCGTCACCCATGTACAAGAGCGGCACACCACCGTAACCCAGCACCAGCGTATGAGCCATTAACAGGCGCTCAAGGCTGAGGTGTTCAAGTTGTTTGTCTTGCAGTGTTAAGGCTTGCTCGAGTCCGGCAAGGCTGGCGGCACTGCCCGAAATTCGTCGGTCACCGGTTTTTTTGTTCTCTTGGAAAACCACACCCACCGCGTGTGTGCCAGGAAATTCACCTGAGTAAAAGTCGGACAAGAACTTGCGATGCCCAAAACCATCCGCGCCCACACCTCGAGCGTCATCGTCGGTGATTGCCCAGCCGATGTCGTCATGGCAGCGCAGGTAGGTATTCCAGGCGGTGTTGGTGGGCTTGTGGGGAAACTGTCTGAGCGCGTGCGTCATGAGACTGGTGTCCCTTGAGGCGAAACTCGACCAGATTTGCACCATCAGGCTGTTGTGATAGGCGGTATCGGAGACTTTGCCGTGATGCTCGCGCTGCCCGAGGTACGCCACCAATTTGTCAGGCGCGACGATTGCTTCGGCTTTGAAAATGATGGCTGGCGCGACAATGCGTGCCACGGCACGAAGCGCCTGGCTGATGGCGTGGACTTCAGGCAGGTTTTGGCAATCTGTGCCGAGGCGTTTCCAGATAAAGGCTATCGCGTCGAGCCTGAAAATTTCGATGCCTTTGTTGGCAAGCCACAAGATCACATCGCTAAACTCGAGGAACACGTCTGGGTTCGCCCAGTTTAAATCCCATTGCCAGGCGTTGAAGGTCGTCCAAATCCAGCGTTTTGAGGGTTGATTAAAAGTAAAGTTGCCTGGTTTAAAATCTGGGAAGACTTCAGGCAGGTTTTTTTCGTACTGGTCGGGCATGATACGGTCAGGAAAGGTGTAAAAATAATTTTGGTATTTGATATCGCCCTGCTGGGCTTTGAGCGCCCACTCGTGTTCCTCTGCCACATGATTGAGCACCAAATCGCAACACAAACTGATGCCTTTTGAACGCAGCGCAGCCGTCAAATGCTCTAAATCGTCCATTGTTCCGAGGTCTGCACGGATTTTCCTGAAGTCAGCCACCGCGTAACCGCCATCGTGCGGCGCGGGGCGAGGTTGCAAAAACGGCATCAGGTGCAAGTATTTCACGCCGAGATTCTCGAGGTAATCGACTTTACTGAGCACACCTTTCAAATTTTCGGCAAAGCGTTCGGTGTAGGCAACGTAAGCGATCATGTCGGGTTGCTCGAACCAGTCGGGCGACAGGTTGCGCTTCAGGTCTAGCGTTTTGAGGTCGCTTGAACGTTCAAGATGGGCTTTAAGCATGATTTGCAGCAACTTCTCGAGCATGGCGTCAAGGTTCTTAACATAAACAGGTTTTAAACCCTCTATTAAGTCTGGCAAATAGCGCTCGAGCCGTGCCGTAAACAAGAAACGGTTCGGCAAGTCGTCAGGGATTTTTGAGTCAAGATGCTCAAATTGAGTCTTCAAAGGCGATTTTTTCATGGTTTGCACCAGTCTAGCGCTTTTCGTAAGCGTTTACGAGAGGGGGTACAAAAAGAAGACTGACACTGCTGAAGCCTGCCCGCAATTTAGAGCAGATCAAATGGCTGACCGCGAAACACAGCCCGAGCCAAAACCTTGCCAAAACTCGAGGGAATGGCTTTGCCTGAACCGATTTCTCCAGGATTTTGAGCGCTCGAGATTGCCGTCAAAAACGCCAATGGGGCGGCAGCATCCCAAGCTTGAGGGTGACAGGCGGCAGGATACGGCACGATCACCTGCGTGTCGGCTCGAGCGAATCCCGCAAACAATTCAGGTAAACGCGCATCGGCTTCCAGCGCTGCCGCCTCGAGTTGCGCCGCCACCAGATGCTTGAGTTCAGTCCAAAAACCGTACTTGGCAAGTCCGAGCGCGGTGATGGCGTTGTCGTGCGCCCAAACGCTGCCGTTGTGATACGAGACAGGATTGTAACGCGGCATTTCCAGGGACAGGGTGCGAATTCCCCAACCGCTAAACATGGCACTCGAGAACAAAGTTTGCACGAGTTTCGGCGCGATATCATCTGGTACGATTCCAGCCCAGAGCGCGTGCCCAGCATTGGAAACATTGACTTTGGCGGGACGTTTCTCAGCATCAAGGGCATGGGCATAGATTTGTAAATCCTCTTGCCAGAAAGCCTGATGAAATTTTGTTTTCAAATCAGCCGCAATTTCCTCCTGTGCTAGCGCCTCAGGCACTAGCTCTAAGGCTCTGAACACTCGAGCGGCACTGAGTCGCGCACGATACGCATAAGCTTGAACTTCGACCACCGCAATTGGCGCGGTCAGATTTTTGCCGTGTTCATCAAACGTGCTGTCACCAGAATCCTTCCAAACCTGATTGGTAATTCCACCTTTGTGCGGAATGTACTCGATAAAACCGTCCTGATCGGGGTCGGCATCGAGCGACCCCAGCCACCCGAGCGCTGCACGCATGTGAAGCTCAAGTTTTCTAACCGTCTCGAGGTCGCCCGTCCAGTCCAAATAATCGCCCAACAAGCAAATCCAAAGCGGGGTCGCATCAACTGTTCCGAAATAAGTTTTGAACGGTGTGCGACCCGTTCTCGAGGCTTCGCCGTCGCGTTGCTCGTGCAAAATTTTACCTGGCGCTTCGAGATTTAGAGGATTCAAAACCTGCCCCTGTTGCGACGCCAGATACTCGAGCGTGCCCTTGGCGATGGAGGGGTAAAACGGCAGCGTGAACAAGCCAACGATGATCGAATCCCGCCCGAACGGCGTCACATACCAGGGAATGCCCGCCGCAGGGAACGGCGTGCCAGCAATGTCAAACAACAACGAGCGCAAGTCTCGAGCCGACTGGTCGAAGACGCGCTGGATCAATTGATTCTCGACTTTGATTTTGGAATCCCAAGCTTTGTAATCCAGCTCGAGGTCACTACGGCTCGAATTTTTTGCCAGCACATCCGATTTGGTCGGCGTGATTTTCAGACTGATCTCGAGCGGTGCAGTCCCCAACTTCCAACGCATTAAACGAGCGTATCTCGAGGAGGAAGGATCAAAACTTTCGCCCAACGGTTGCTCGGCTTGCCAGGTTTTGGTCGCCTCGGTCACGTCCAATTCAACTTCGAGCATTTCCCCCACTGGGCTTATTTCAAGAGTTACTGACCTGTCCACACCGTCCGTACCGTGATAAGAGTATTCCAAACCATTCTCGAGCACACGATATTTAATGTCTTTGTCAATTTTGGGTAAGCCTCGCACTTCGAACATGTCACTAAAATCGGCATCCAAAATAAGCTCGAGGTATTCGGCTTGGGCGGGAACAACATGGTTAAAATCATCTTGAAAGGATTGCAGTTTGAGGGTCTCGAAATAACTCGCGCCCGACAACCAGCCAGCGCGATCAATACCAAGGCGCTGGGTTGGACCGAGTTTAGGTTCGGATGCAAACTGCCTGAACTCGAAGGGCAAACTCGAGTGGGTGCTTAATATGGTGGGGGCAAGACCTGAAATCCGCCACTCGAGATGCGAAACAAAACGCGTGTCACGGTCATACAACCCATGCTCGAGTCCCGCAATTTGGGCGTGATCGTTTGCGACGAGGTACATTGTGTTTTCTTTGAGTCGCACGAGGTTGCTCCTTGAAATAGCGTAAACGAATGAAATCTTAAAGAAATCAGATTGTGAATACCATAAAACTTACTAATCTCGAGGGTGAACACATTCTTGACAATAAGACGCTCCTGACGGGCATTGTCGCAGGTTCACCCCTACAAACATCTGCTGATACGGTAGTGGTACATCTAAGAATGCTAATCTTGAGAATTTGCTTCAGGAACAGATTTAGACAATCTCTAGCATTCGAGTTCACCCACTACCCCTGCTGATACATTTACACGCAATCAAAAAGCTATTAAAATTGAAGATTCTTGCCGACTGCTGTTACTTACTCTTTGCTGCCACTGAACGCCACGCCCTCGACAAAATACCGTTGAAAGACGATAAACAAAATAATCACGGGCAACGCCGAAAAGACCGCACCCGCCAAGATCAAGCCGTAATCGCCGGTTGAGCCGTAAAAACGGTTAAAGGAGTTTAAGCCGATGGGCAGGGTGTAAATGTCTTGCGGATTGGCAAGCACCACCAACGCCCAGAAATACTCGTTCCAAGCGCCTTGAGCGGTGGTGATGACCAGTGCGCCGAGCGCCGGACCTGCCAGGGGCATAATCACCCGCCAGAAGGTCTGAGTGGTAGACGCGCCGTCAATCTTGGCGCTCTCCTCGAGTTCGCGGGGCAGGGTTTCAAAAAATTGTTTCATCAAGAAAACCGCGCCCGCACCGACAAGACCGATCAACCACAACCCGACGATTGAATTGAGCAAACTCTGTTGTCCCCAAAGTTTTGAGAGTCCCCAGATGCCGTCTTTTAAAACCAGGTAATTGCTGATAAACGTGACCTGCCCTGGAACAGTCATGGTGAAAATCACAAAAACGAAAAAAGCATTTTTGAAAGGAAAATTCAGTCGCGCCATCGCGTAACCCGCCATTGAAGCCAGAACGATGGTGCTGGCAATGCGCAAGATCACAAACAAGAACGAATTGATCACCCAATTGAAAAACAAGCTTTGACCTGTGGTGATCGAACGGGTTTCTTTGAAAACCCTGGTGTAATTGCGAAACACGTACCCAATCACGCCAGGCGCGAGATTGTCATACGATTGCACTCGAGGGTACGGGTACGGGCGGCTGGCAATCGGCGCGAAGATACGCTCGAGACGCGTTGGGTCGAGGGTGGCACTGGTGTAAACGTGCTCATTGGGACTGTTAATGTCGAGTGGCACCCGATCCATG
>JAYTKL010000609.1:0-2846 GCA_043730305.1 Deinococcales bacterium
CGTGGGAAATCCTGTTGAAAGCCTGAAAATCTCGAGTTCCAAATCGCAATTCGATGCGAATGCGGGCAGTTACGCAAGCTCGAGCGTGCATCGTTTTGGCGCGAGTTTGCCGGTGCTTTTAAACCTGGCAGACCCAAACAAAAATGATGTGGTGCTCGATGTTGCCACCGGCACGGGCAACACAGCGTTGGCTTTTGCGCCGCTTGTTTCTCGAGTGACGGGAATAGACATGTCACCGAAAATGCTCGAGCAAGCCAGAACGAGAGTTTTAACTGAAAATATTTTGAACGCCGATTTTACTGAGGGTGACGCTGAAAACCTGCCATTTGCAGACTCGAGTTTTAGCATTGTCACCAGTCGTCACGCGCCCCATCATTTTCATGATGTGACAAAGTTTTTATCCGAAGTGAAACGGGTTTTAAAACCGCATGGGCGTTTTGTCATGAGCGACCAGATCGTGGTTCACAAAGAAGATCAGGACTGGGTGAACGAATTTCAACACACTCGAGACCCCAGCCATTTTTTGCAACGCCTTGTCACCCAGTGGCAAGATTTGATGCACGACGCGGGTTTGGTCTGGATCAAAGATCAAATTGTACCGTACAGGCTCGAGTTTGACTGGTGGGTGCAAGCCAGTGGTTGCAGTACCGATCAAATTTTGAAGCTCGAGCACATGGCGTTTGAAGCCGAACAAAGCCGTCGAAATCGTTTGAACCTCGAGTTTGATGCGAATGGACGAATCTCGAGTTTTGTCGAGCCGATGCTGGTCGTGAAGCTCGAGAAGCACTAAAAAATTAAAGGAGTTCCATGCCAAAAATTGTTGTCTTACCAGGAGATGGTGTCGGTCCAGAAGTCGTTAGCAGCGCTCTCGAAGTGCTTAAACTTGTCGCGCCCGACCTCGAGTATCAAGAGTTTGCGTTTGGACTAGCGGGCATTGAAAAGTACGGCGTGCCTCTTGCCGATGAAGTGCTCGAGGCTGCTCAGAAGTCCGACGCGGTGCTCATGGGGAGTGTCGGTGGACTTCCAGGCAGTACCGAAAATGTCCCTAGGGAAATGCGCCCAGAGTCAGGACTTCTCAAGCTGCGCAAGGGTTTGGGCGTTTACGCGAACCTTCGTCCGAGTTCGGTGTACGAAGGACTCGAGCATCTGTCACCGTTAAAACCCGAAATTGCCAAGGGTGTGGACGTGCTGATCTTGCGCGAGTTGCTGGGCGGCGCCTACTTTGGCGAACCGCGCAGCATTTCTGCCACAGAAGGTTACAACACGATTCGGTACAACGTGAACGAGGTGGCTCGAGCCGCACGTTGGGCATTTGAGGCGGCACGCACCCGCAAAAACCGTGTGTGCAGCGTGGACAAAGCCAACGTCATGGAAGTTTCAGAATTCTGGCGGCGCGAGGTGCAAAAAGTCCATGACCTCGAGTTTCCCGATGTCGAGCTGACGCACGAGTATGCGGATTCCTGCGCGATGCTGTTGGTCAAAGACCCCAAGCGTTACGACGTGATCTTGACCGAGAACTTGTTTGGTGATTTCTTGTCCGACCTTGCCAGCGTGCTTCCAGGAAGTTTGGGATTGCTGCCCAGCGCCAGCCTTGGCGACGGTACGGGCTTGTACGAGCCGATTCATGGTTCTGCGCCAGACATTGCCGGAATGGGCGTTGCCAACCCCGCAGCGACCATCCTGAGTGCCGCCATGATGCTTCGTTACAGTTTCAAGCGCCCAGAAGTTGCAGGGAAGGTTGAAGCTGCGGTCAAAGCTGCGTTGTTCTCCAACCCAACCAGGGATTTGGGTGGTACGGCAGGAACTCGAGAATTTACCGATGCAGTTTTGAAAGCCTTGGCTTAAAGCACAGATTTAAAAGCATTTTCTCGAGCTTCAAATATCTTGAAGCTCGAGTTTAAACCTTACTGGAAGATTCCAAGGCGTCTCGCAATGTTTTGGCACGCTCGAGCCGAATTTCAATCTCGAGTTTTTTCTGCTTGAGTTGTTCGATTTGCGCGTCATAATCAGCTTTGATTTGACTCGTTTCGATTCCCAAGGCTGCTTTTTCGGTCTCGGTATATTCGTGAAAACCAGGATTTTGATTTAATTTTTGTGCCGATGAATGATCTTTGGTGAACATCTGAATTATCGCGTTTGGCTCGGTTGTTTCGCCAATCGAAATAGGTTGATCTGACACAAAAACCGTGCCATTTTGTTTTTTGAGTTTGATGGCTTCAAGTGTCAAACCCAAATCTTGCCATTGTTGAACGCTGCGCAACTCGAGCAAATGCGGGGGCAAGAATTTAAATTTTCCGTTCAAGGAATACGGTTCAATCACGCCAATTTCGACCCAATGCCGTACTGTCTCGAGATTCACGCCTGCAATTTGAGCAAACGCACCAATGTTTAATCCATCTGCGGAGTCCACAAACCTTTGGGCAATTGATTGATCGTTGTCACACATCAACAATGCCACATTTCGTGCTTCTGGATGCTCGAGAAGCGCCGTAAATTCTGCAATGAATGTTTGAAGCTCAGGCTTTGTGATGGTTTGGTGCATGGTTGCCTCCTTTGGCTTTTTCAGGATGCAACGTCGGGTGAACCCAATGTCAAGAGCGAATTAAGATTGAACTCGAGCCTCAGTTTTTAGAGGTTGTATCTGCCGCGTCACGCATGGCGTCTCCTGCAAAGTTAAACGCCAAGACCGACAAGAAAATCATCAACCCTGGCGTCAACAACCACGGGTACTGCGACAAGTTGCTCAAATCGTTCGCATCTGCCAGCAACAAACCCCACGAGGTCATGGGTTCTTTGACGCCCAAGCCCAGAAAACTGAGTCCACTTTCGCCCAGAATGTACCCAGG
>JAYTKL010000610.1:0-2366 GCA_043730305.1 Deinococcales bacterium
CGAACCCTGTGACGAACGAAAAAAACGTGCCGAGAAAAAACAAGCGCCATTCGGGGCGAAGAAGAGAGAACAATTGCATCGCTCGAGTTTAACAGGTTGTTTGTGGGTCAAGATATACCTGAAAGAATCCAGATTTTTGTCAAAAACCTTTGGGAAGACAGTTTAGTTTTTTTGCACGTGCCAAAATATTCGTAATTCTCGAGAAATCCCCATCAGTATGGTCTAGTTCCTTTATGAGTGCTTCACAAGTATCAATAGATTTCTTTGGGTTAGTATTCGTACTTTGGATCATTGGGAATGGATTTATAAAGGTGGTTTCCGAAGTTTTATTTTTTGGTAAAAGTTGCAGTAGAAGTATCAAACAAAGTGGAACTGTGATAACAAAAATAAGCAATTTTTGAATAAATTCTTTCACTAAGCGATCTTTTTTGGAATTGTTCGTTGGAGGGTAGCTCGTTTGATTGTGCAGGGCGGTTTTCTTGTTAATTTGTAAAGTAAGTTTTTGAAGTTCTTGCGATAACGTTGATGCAGTCGAGAATCGATCTTCCATCCGCAACTCGAGCGCTTTCATCAACATCCTCGAGAAGTCAGTCGTGACGTGAGGTGCAAAATATTTCAATGACTCGAGTTTTTTGCCGTTTGCACGATCCAAAGCAGAAATCGGCGTAAGTCCAGACATGGCTTCGTAAATTGTGGCAGCCAGCGCGTACAAGTCGGTGCTGGGTGTCAACATCACTTCTTGCCCGTATTGCTCGAGTGGTGCATAGGCTGGTGTCAGCAAGCGGCTGGTGATTTTGATGCGTTGATTGGCACTGAATTTTGTCACAGAGCCAAAATCGATGAGTTCAACACGTCCGTCTGATGTCAAAATAATGTTCGCGGGTTTGATGTCACGGTGAAGCATTCCCTTGTCGTGAACTTCGGTTAACAACTGAAGAATTGGTATCAATACAGCTTGAGCTTCCTCTTCGCTCAATAAAGCGCCGCGTGCAATTCGAGCCTCGAGTGTTTCGCCATCAACAAATTCCATTGCGATAAATGCCGTCCCAAGCTCTTCCCAGTTGGCAATAAATCGAGTGCTGCTTGGATGATTTATGGTTTTTAATGTTGAGGCTTCTCGGCTGAAGCGTAATTTTAAGTTTTCGAACTCGGACTGCATTTCATCTTGCGGGCGTACAATTCCGCTCGAGTCACGCCGTACCAAATGTTCTGGAAAAAGTTCTTTGATGGCAACTTTTGCGCCTGTTGTTGGGTGTTTTGCCAGATAAGTGATGCCAAAGCCACCCTGTCCAAGTACGCCCTCGAGTTCGTAAGTGCCATCAAAAAGACGCAAGCCTTTAGGTAGTGAGTGTGTTGTCATCACCTAACTCGAGCCGCAAACATGACAAGATTTCGAGAGCACTGGGTTGCTCGAGTTGCGGTAAGGGCAAGTTGTGGTTTGAGGGTTCGGCATTTGTCTTGGAAGGGTACGGTGTGGAGCTTCGTTTCGTTCCAGTTTAAGGTCGGCTCAGTTTTCCAGCAATCACGGCTCGAGTTGCGCCTGTGGTGTGCGGCAGTGTGTTCGTCCAACTTTGAAAGGCGTAATAGCCCAGCAGCGCGAACGCGGCGGCTTCACGGGTCGAACTGTTAAAACCAAATTCGGCAAATTGACTTTGCTCGAGCGTCAAAACGCGCACTCCTGCCAAGCCTTGGCGCATTAAGTTCATTAAAACTGGGTTGAACGCGCCGCCGCCAGCCACGATCACCTCATCCAAACCGTGCTCGAGAATAAACTGCTGGTACGCATCCGTGATGGTTCGTGCCGAGAACGCGGTCACGCTCGAGACCATGTCTTTGGGTTCGAGTTCAAACACGCCCTGTAATTTTTCTAAATTCCAGATTTCGCGCCCAGTGCTTTTGGGGGGCGGTAATTGCAGGTACGGGTCTTGCAACCAAACCTCGAGCAACTGGTGCTCAGAGCGTCCTGTGGCGGCGATCAGACCGTCTTTGTCGTAACGATGCCCGAGCTTGCCCACGGCTTCATCGATCAGGCAATTTGCGGGTCCGGTGTCAAAGGCGACCACATTTTCAGCCTCGAGTCCTAGCAGATACGTTAGGTTGGAAATACCTCCAAGGTTGTGTACCGCGCGTTTGACGCCTGTTTCGGCAAAAAACACCCGATCCGCAAACGGCACGAGCGGCGCGGCTTGACCGCCCGCCGCCATGTCCGCCGTGCGAAAGTCCGAAATCACAGGCAAGCGCGTGGCTTGGGCAATCAATGCCGCCTCACCAATTTGCAGCGTCGCTCGAGTGTGCCAGCCCCTGCTTTCATCAAGCCTCGGAATGTGAAACACGGTCTGTCCGTGACTGGCAATTAAACCCGCGCT
>JAYTKL010000611.1:0-5056 GCA_043730305.1 Deinococcales bacterium
AGGTGCTTTCTTACGAGCAAGAACCGTGAACGTCGGCACTCGAGTCTGGGCTTCTTGTCACCGGTGGTGTTCGAGGAGCAGCATCAAACTCTGTTCTGAAAGTACACAAAATCTTGACTTTTCAAGCGAAGAAGCTCCGTACAAAGTTGCCTCGTCATCTTCACCCGTTTTTTTCACTCGCTTGATTTCATGCAAAACCTCTTTCACCGCGTCTTCGTACTCGGACAATAAGCGCTTGAAAGTTGAAGTCATGATTTCCTTTTACTTCGAGTCATCGTTTTTTGATTTTGGCTCGAGTTTTGGTTTTGTACGCCTCGCCCCGTTGTTCCACATCAATCACTTCAATCAAGGAACCCGTGACCACCAGGAAAACCCGCATTTGTCCAACCCTTAAACGAAGTGCGCCCTTGTCGTAACCCTGCAAGGCTTTGATGTCACCCAGACCAACAGCGCACAGCGACAGCAAGGCATCCATGACACGGGCATAATCTTGGTCACTGAGTTTTGAAACTGCTTTCGCGGCGCTCTTTCCTACCCGCAATTGGTACGGGGCACGGTCTGGATTTATCACGATTTACGAAGTCTCTCAACTTCGGCTTTGAACTCCTCGAGCGTGAGCATTTCATCTTTTTTGCCTTTGGCATGGGCGCGTAATTTCTTGGCAATACGCGGCGGTACAGGCTCGTCTACGGGTTCGCCCATCAAGGCGCGTTCCAAATCATTTTGCAAAAACGTTGCAATCCGTTCCCAAGTCTCGAGTGGCAACACGACGGCGGTTTTAACGCCGTTCTCGTCGGTTAAGAATTGTGGTTTGCCCGAATCCACACGGCGCGGGGCTGGGCGTGATTTGCTCGAGTCTCGAGTTTTAGCGGGTGCGGTCATGCGGTCATTGTAGCGCTTGGCTTAAGAATCGCAAGGTGACGCAACACGGCAAAAATACTGTGCAGCGTTTTGAACCTGTGCATAACCACGTTCGCGGGTGTGATCATTCCAGCCCTCGAGCAACAAAATTACTTTCTGAAAGCTTTCCACACCACTCGGACGACACGCCACAACAACCACAAGCCAGAACGGTAACGGTCTGCTCGAGCTTTGATTCTTGCCCGTTGGTCAGGAGTCATGGCACGACCTTGGGACAAGTACACCAGGCACGACCAGGCTGAACGGTCTTAGATTTTTTCATGAAATGCCTTCTCTTACGCTCGAATGACACTCGGAGCATTCGCCCGAAAGCCATAAAACCCAATGTCAGGCTGAAACTTTTCAGTCTCAAAACCAAGACTTGCCGCCACCATTGCCGCTTGTGTTGGCGTAATGAACGGCACAACCAAAACGTTATCCCACCACGCTTTGCCCTTGCCCTCTTCCTTCTCGAGCAGCCCACGCGACGCACTCCACGGGCGCACCCGACGACCCCACCAAGACGCGTTTGCAATACTCTTGCTGTCAGCATTCGCTTTTGTATTTTTCTCGTCTCGAGCTTCCCGAATCTCTTCTTTGACCCGCTCGAGCCTGTCCTCAAAATATTCCACGCTGTCAATGTTGCCTTCGTCACTAGCTCTCTTTAAATCACAGATCAGGGCTGCAATTCGCACCTCATCACCTTCACCGCCAATTCTTCGGGCTTCCGCTTCACAGCGCCGCGCATCGTCCTCGAGTCCAAGTTTTCGCGCTTCATTCGCCGCCGCTTGCCACTCGAGGGCGTGTTCGACTTGGTTTTTAAAGGCTTCTTTGGCTTCATCCTCGAGTTTGGTGATAACTTCGGACTGTTTCAAAAGGTATTTTGTACAGTACCTTACCGCGTGTTCAGTCCCTTTGACAGCACGGATATGTACCACCGCTCGAGATTGCCCTAATAAGTTTTTCCACTGGTTAGAAATGCTTTGCACTCCAATAAATGGGGCGCGAATCAGCAACACGTGAAAGTGAGGGAAGCCGCTCGAGTGCAATTCAACCACCCGAAAAAACTTCATACTTGGGTAGCTTTTTCGCCACCAAGTCGCCAGGGCGTTCCAAGCTTTGGTCATGCGTTCGTAACATTGCTGGGGTGTTTGGTCTTGTGGGTCAACGGTCAGGGTTAAGAAGCGGCACCGTTTGTTTGTACCGCGCCCAAGGCTTTTAAACAGCGAACGAATCCCACCGTGTAAACGCCCGTTCAGTTTGCGACGCTTGCGGGTTGCGCTGTGAACTTCGCGCCAGGTGTTGCCAGCCGACGCGATGACCATGCGTTGACTCGAGGCGATCACCAAAGACCGTTTTATGCCCATGATGCACCCGCCGAACCAGTGCAAAACAGCACCCGACTCGAGAACGATTCAAGTTTATTGCTGTGAACATTCACGCAATCTACGGCAAGAGCAAAACCAGCACTCGAAAACCTGACTCGAGGTAAAAACGCTGTTCTGGGCTTGGTTTGATTTAAGGACAGGGGTATCAAGTAAACGGTGGCGCGTGGTTTCGGCTTCATGTCGAACCGTGATTTCTGAGTGTTCCTAAGCCAAAATCGGCAGCGCATGACGCAATCCAATCGGCTAAAGGCTCGAGAAAGTACGCTCGAGCTTCTGATGAGACACTTTCACCTGGGCAGGGGAGAAGATGACCACGGAAGTACAAGGCGTTCAACCTCAAGAAGTCGGTGATGCACTCGGGAAGTTCTGCCAGCGCCAACGGCTCGAGAATCCCCGTGTTTGGAGTTGTGAGGGCTTTGGGCGTGTCTTGAATCCCAGTTTCGAGAATCAACAACCGCGCCGCCTCTCGAGGGCTGTAGGAACAGAGGTCAGTTAAGAATTGATAGGCATTCCAAGATTTCGACAGGGCAAAGTCGGTCAGAATCCAAGCGCCATCGGGAAAGCGTTTCAAAGCCGCGTCCAACTCTCGAGATTCTGAACGCCAGACGGGACGCACCCGAAACCCGCGCCCGAGCGAGTTGGGAAAGTGACGCTCGAGCAGGGCGGAAGGTCAGCCGATTGAATGGCGACGGTTAACGCGCTACCCATGTACACCTCGAGACGGGCAAAACCCCGTATAAGGTGTCAAATAAGCAAAAAAAGCACACGCACCTTTTTAAGAATGCGTGTGGTACGTGGTCGGGGTGGCGAGATTTGAACTCACGACCACTTGACCCCCAGCTATGGTGTATGTGCGGGTCATTTGCCGACCTCGCTCATATTTATACTGTCCTGAACACTATTTTTTGAATTTTTTATATCGCTTAAATCGACCTTGCTTTTGCGTTCTTTTGTGGTTGTTTGGCTTGATTCGGAGGCTGTAAGGGAATCGTTAGGGATGCGAATTAAGTCTGTTAAAGGTAGAGCGGCGCGACGTTGCTCGAGCTTGTCCTGGTGCGTGTGGTCATAGGTTTCTGTGATCTTTTCAGAAGCATGACCCATAATGCTTGAGACAAGTTTAGAACTGACTTTAGAGATTCGAGCAAGGGTGCGGTACGTGTGGCGCAATTCATGCGGTTTTAAAAGCCTGACTTCGGCTTTTTTGGCGATGAAAGCGAAAACGCGGCGCAATGAACGATGGTCAAGAGGTGTCCCTTTTTTGGAAGGAAAGACCAGATCAAATTCTCGCCAAGTTTTAACTTTGCGGCGCTCGAGCATTTGCGCCTCACGGTGTTGCTCGAGCCTAATGAGGGTGCTTGGGTGAATTGAGATAGTACGAACGCTGTTTTTTGTTTTGGGTGTGCCAAATTTAGGGTTTTTTCCTGCCCGTTCAACAGTTTGCACAATAGACACTTGACCGTCTTGGGTGTTTAGGTCTGTCCAGCGCAATGCCAACGCTTCACCAGGACGTACACCCGTCGTTAGCATGAATTGAATCAGGCACTCGAGATGATGACCTCGTAAAACCTCGAGTGCTTTGATGACCTCGGCTTGAGTCCATGCAAAGCGCTCTTGAACACTTCCGCCTTGTAGGGCTTTGACTGTTGCCGCAGGATTCTTGGCGATTATTTCATCATCAAATGCACGACGTAAAGCACCAGCGACAAATTGCCAGATTTGCTTTTGGGTGCTTTGAGCCTTACCGATCAGTGAATTTTGAAATTTTCTCAAGTCTGCGGGAGTAATGCTCGAGACAGGAATTTGTCCCAAGAGTGGTTTGGCAACCGAGATGTAATACTCGTGTAATTTTTGGGTGTTCGTTTTACGTGATGGGGCTTGCTCGAGTCGGTAACGCTCAAGCCAATCAGCAAACCGCATTTTCCCGAGTTTGCGGTTTTCGCCTTGAGGGGCGTGCTTCATCTGCTCGAGGATTGTTAAAGCTTCCGTTTGCGTGTCAGCAATGCGTTTTACGTCAGTTCCAAAACGGCGGGTACGGGCTTGCCATTTGCCGTTTGGCAACTGAACTACACTACCAGCCCCACGAGGAGCGCGTTTTTTGGGTGTGCTCGAGCGTTTAGGGCGTGTTGTTTTGCTTGTTGGTTTCGTGGTGATGATTTTCATGATCGTGCCACCGCATTATTGAACTCTGCAATGGCATTATCAGGCAAGCTGTCTATAAATTTTGTGGGAATTCGATATTCTTTACCCAATCTGACAAACGGCAGACCACCAGCACGGACGGCGTTATACACGGTATCGTATGAAGTTCCGAGTTTTACAGCCACAGTTCGCAAATCGTAATAATCGCTTATTACATTACTTAAATTGCGATTTTTGACCAAGTTGGGTGTTTGTGGTCGCGTAGGAGTTTTGCTTTCGGGGGCTTTATGTGCTACTTTTTTCATTGGAATACCTTTCATGGCTGCTAAGGCGGTCATCAGGTTTGGAAGTGGACGCGGCTTACCTTGGCGGGTGGGGTGCGTCTTTCTTCTGTATTTTTGATGGTTCGGGTGCTTGGCGTGATTGCAAACAAAGAATTTGCAATGCCGCTCCGATGGTTACGCACTTTTCTTCAGCGAGTGAAGAGGCAAGTTCGTAAAGTGAACGCGGTACTTTGACCATTTTTGTTCGATTGTAACTACTCAGCAGTGATGTGCGCTTAAGAATGTTAAGCTTTGGTCATTCCAGAAGATGCCTGCCCCAACTGTGTTCGCCTTGAAGCGGAACTA
>JAYTKL010000612.1:0-3002 GCA_043730305.1 Deinococcales bacterium
GCTACAAAAATGGCTTTGGCTGCCAGCGCACTGGTGTTTGCCGAAGCACCCACCGAACTCGAGCTTATGCTTTGAGACGTTGTTGCGGTCGCCAAAGGAGCGGTTTCGCTGTCAAATAAGGTTTGGGCTTGTGCCGTGCTGAGCGCCCGTCCAAGTCCCAAAGTGCTGCCTTTAAACTTGCCCCAGGGCGCAATTGCCCAACCCGAAGTGCCGCTGATGGCGGTCACGGTACCGCTCTGATCAGAAATATAAACCGTGCCGTCTTTGGCAATCACCGGCGAGGCATCGATACGGTTTTTGAGGTTTTTCTTCCAGAGCAGCCCTCCGCTCGAGTCGAGGGCGTAAAAATAATTGTCAAACGAGCCAAAATAAATGCTGCCATCCGCCGCCAAAGCTGGAACCGAGGAGACAAAACCGTCGGTTTGAAACGTCCAACGCACCGAGCCGTCAGGGTTGATGGCGTGCAATTTTTTATCGTGAGAACCAACATAAATTGTTCCGTCGGCAGCGATCACTGGGCTGGAAAGCACGTAAAAACCGGTTTTGTACTTCCAGCGTTCTGTGCCATCAGGATTCACAGCGTACAGATTCGAGTCGCTCGAGCCGATGTAAATCGTGCCGTCAGAACCAATGGCGGGCGAAGAGAACAAAAAGCTTTCAGTCTGGAACTTCCAGCGCTCCGTGCCGTTAGGGTTGATGGCGTGCAAGGCTTTGTCGTGAGCGCCAATGTAAATCGTGCCGTCACTGGCAATGGCGGGCGAAGAAAAAATGGATTTACCCAGTTTCAACTGCCATTTTTGCTGTCCCTGGGCGTCCAGAGCGTATAACAAACCGTTGCTGTTGCCAAAGTACACCGTGCCGTCCTCGGACAGCGCCGGACTCGAGTAAATATCGCCGCCCGAGGCAAAGCTCCATTTGAGTTTTCCCTGGCGCGTCAAGGCATAAAACGATTTGTTGTAAGACCCAAAGTAGATCGTGCCGTCCAAACCAATGGCGGCGCTCGATTTGACAATTCCGCCGACATCGTACTTCCACTCGAGCTTGCCGTTTGAAGAAAGGGCGTAAAACTTTTGATCCACACCACCAAAGTAAATCGTGCCGTCCAAACCGAGCGTCGGAGAATTCGTGGCACTCGAGATAAAAACCCATTTGCTGTCGCCAGATTTGAGGGCGAATGCCAAGCTTGCGAAAACCAAAATGGCAAGGATCAATTTCAAAATTCTTTGCATGGTTCACCCTATCCCGAAAGCGTGATTTTGTCTTTCATTCTTATCCCATGAAGACCCCGCATGAGACAGATGGCAAAACCCAAGCCTGGAGAACGGCTTGAGTCTCGGTTTGTCTGAAAAACAAACGTGCCGTCATATTGTTCATATGACGGCACAAAGAAGAGAAAAGAATTTAATTTTGTGCGCGAACCAGCAGCGCCCGAACTTGAGTATCTTCCTTCCAACGCAACGAATCGATCAAATAAGGGATCGCTTCTTGTTTGAGGTTACGCTGCAAACGCAAGTAACCCATTTTGGCGGCGGTTTTGGCAGCCCAACCAGCGGCTTCGGTGTCAAGAGACTGTTTGGTTTCAAGTTCTTTCCAAACCTTGTAACCCTCTGACCACCATTGGGTGGTCGTGTACAGTTCGCCCAAGTAACGCATGTAGAGCATGTTTCCAGGATCGAGCTGAACGGCGAAGGCGGCATTGTTGACCGCATCATTCCAGAGCGAAAAATCGATGAACGCGACTGGATAAGCGATGACTCCCTGGGCTGCCAACTCTTTAGCCGTGTTGTAATAATCCAGGGCTTGAGTTTGTGCGCTGGCTCTGGTTGCCGTTAAGCCCGCCATTGCGCCAGTGATGGTCAGAGCGAATGCCACGATCAGTCCAAAAATAAGTGGTTTTTTCATGATAATCTCCTTTTGGTACGAATGTTTCACAACTTGATACGAATGTTTCACAACAAACCGAGCTTGGACTTACCAATCTTTTAGGAAAATTTTGTTTAACCAATTTGTCCTGTCTCGAGATCAAGACAACTTGCGCTAACAGGTTTAAGGCAGATAATTGCCTGGGGTGGCAAGTGTGCCTGGTTTCATGGTGTACTGACCACCAATACCCAAGACGAAACCGCCATTAAAGCCTGCATACACACCCAAACGAAATTGCGGAACAATGTCGTAATACAAACCAGCTCGAATGTCATACACAAAGCCTGCGCCTGAAGTTCCAACGCTCAAGATGCTGTTGTAACCAACACCGGCTTGGGCATAAAGCGCTAAAGCACCGATGGGTTCAAATTTGAGTCCAGCATAGGCGCTGATTTCTGGATTGAGTACGCCAGCGCTAAAGTTATAACCCAAAGCGCTGTCCATACCACCGTAAAGTTTGACGTCATTTCCAAGGCTGTAACGACCAAAAACGCCCGCATTGACATCTGCGCTGACCGAAATTGGTGATGGCAAAATTTGCAAATCCAGACCAGCACCCGCATAAACATTGACATAAGTGTTGTTGGTATCAATCACTTGCATGATGTACTTGGCACCAACTCGGGTACTGAGTCCAAATTGCGAACCTGAAGGCAAGTTTGGCACAAAAACAAGATTTAAACTGCCACCAACAAATAAATTCGGAACAACTTCGTAAGTGTAATTTAGTCCTGTGCCAATGCTAAAGTTTGGCAAGATGGGGACGTCAATGGTCGCGGAAAAACCATCGGCGAAGGCGGGCGAACTGACGGCAAGCAGACCTGCGAGAGCGATAATAACAGAACGTGGTTGCATAATCATCCTTTCGATCACGAACCTCGAGTTCACCTTTTTATTAGTGGCCTGAGGTTGTGTCAATAACGGTTGAGGGCTTAAGAACTGAAATGTGGGTTTGAGTTATGTCAAAGTTGATTTCAATTAATTTTTGGTTTTTGCTTTGGCGTCATGCACCGCAGCTTTGACCTTGCCGACGCCAGCTTGAAAATTTTCGCTGGCTTTGGTGACCAGATTATCGCTCG
>JAYTKL010000613.1:0-8746 GCA_043730305.1 Deinococcales bacterium
CCAAGGAAACCAAGAATCGCTTCAGAAACAACGTTCAAGACAGGCTCGAATTCAGGAGTCGCAGAACCTTAAGAAAACCTAAATACACTTTTGCTTAGATGGCTTCCAAATGCTTTATGCTCGAGATCAATCTCAATTTTGGAGGGGTAAACCTAATGCAAAAAAAGAACCGTTTTGGCGTTTCAAAGGTTGTACTTGGCTTGGGTGTCCTGTTGACCTTCACGGCATTGCAATGGAATTCGGACTCGAGCGCCTTTCCCGCCTACCGTCAGCAATTGGTCAAGCAATATCATTTGGTGGACAAGCGCGTGACCTGCCAATATTGCCACGTCAAGGCGGGTGGCGGCGCACCCTGGAATGCTTTTGGGCAGGAAGTCAAAGCGCTGAACAAAGGCAATATTGCCAATGCCCTTTACGATGTCCTCGAGAATGATACCGATGCCGACAAGGATGGTTACAAAGACGCGCTCGAGGTTTTTGCGGGCACGCTGCCAGGCGATAAAGCCAGCCTGCCACTGGTTGATGCTCAAACGCTCGAAACCAATTTTGAAAGTTCTGGCGGTTTGGAATTGTACCAACCAGAATAATCATTTACAGCGGTTTTCATATTCGTTGACGCGCTTCTTGACCCTTACGGCAGCACCTGACGGGCTTGGGTCGCTTCGCGCTCTCACTGCTATGAAAACCGCTGTCTGTTGCGACTCCCTCTGGTCGCCAATGTTCGACGCTTCGCGTCAAACATTGTGCAAGGTGCTATAAACTCTCAGCCATACAGGAGCGCCCTTTCAAGTGGCGCTCTTTTCATGCCAAGGCTCGAGTTTTTAATTCAAGCCAGACTCAAAGCATCTGAAACCGCTTTGGCAACGCTGATGGCTTGCGGGTAACGCATTCGGGTCGGTCCAACAATGGCGACGCTGCCAAGCCCAACGCTCGAGCGAAACCCAACCTGAATGGCGCTGATACCGTTCGGGTCATCCACTGACAAATTGACGCTACCTGGAGGCAAATTGGCATTGCTGGCGTTGGGATGCTCGAGCATTTCGAGCACACCGCGCAAAAAATCGGCGTCTCGAGATTCTGGTTCTGAAAGCATTTGACTCGCGCCGCTGGAGTAATTGACGCCTTGCACGGTTTCGCCCCAGCGTTCACGCAGGGCTTTTAACACCCCACCAACGCCTGGACTGGATTGCTGCTCGAGTTGAAGAAGTTTGGCAGGCATTTCGCGCACGGTGGTTTTCAATTTGCGCACGGCTTCCTCGGCGCGTTCCAAGGTGATGCGTTCGGGTTTGAACCCCGCGTCGATCACAAATTCGCGGGCAACGTTCCCCTCGAGCACCACAACAACCAAAATGCGATCATCGCTTAATAAACTCAGGTAAATCGCTTCGACTTTGGAATCGCGCGGTTTTAAAACCGTGACCGCCGCATAACCCGACAAACTCGAGGCGATCTGGGCTGCCATGCGAAGCCGATTTTCACCGTCCACCCTCGAGATGGCGGCGTCCATTCTGGCTTTGGCAGCCTCGTGCAATGGTTTTGGCGGCAAGAATTGATGCGCGTAATTTCGGTAGGCGTCACGGGTTGGCACGCGACCCGCACTGGTGTGCGGTTGATACAGCAAACCCATTTCCTCCAGGGCGGCAAGTTCAAAACGAATCGTGGCGCTCGAGACGCCGAGCGGTTTGGCAAGGTCGCGGCTGGCAATTGGATGGTTAGAGCCAATAAAATGCTCGACCAGCAAGTGCAGAACCTGTTGACGCCGCGCATCCATGGGTTTAGTCTAGCACGGGCAAAAAGAATGGCTCAGGTTGATTTGAGCTTTAATTTCTAAACAAAACCTGTTCACGTTTGAAACTGCGCAGCGCCAGCGCGACAAAAATGGCAGTAAACACAAGATTGCTGATGACCACAATCATGGCAACCCCAAAACTGCCCTTGCCTTTGATCAAGTCCAAAATTGAAATCATTGTGCCAGCCAAGGGAATCGCGTACAACAGGCTCGAGCGTTGCAAGAAGTCGGCAAATTGCAAACCGATCGAGCCGAAACTGACCACCAAATTGAGCGGCACAAGGTACGTCTGGGCTTCTTTGAAGGACTTGGCAAAAATGCAAATGTTCAGCATCAACGCCGAAAGCATGACTGCGGCGGTGAGCGCGATCAACAACAAAATGGCGTAACCTTGGGCATCGAGGGCGATGTTGCCGCCAAACAATTGAGAGAGTTCAGTGTCAGATTTCATCAGTTTGGGCAGAATGTTTTTGGAAAACCAACCCGTCAGCAACAAACTGATGATGCTCAAAAACGCCGAGAGCAGGGCAAATGCCGTCACCCCCAAAGTCTTGCCGATCACAACCTCAAACCTTGAGATTGGCGTGACCAACAACGCCTCGAGCGAACCGCGCTCTTTTTCGCCGGCGGTGGAATCAATCGCGGTGCTTTGCCCGCCAGCGATAATGCCTGAAAGCAGCAGTAACGGAATAAAAAAACCGAATATTCCACTGGCTTTTTCGGCAACCGTATCGGCGCTGACGGTCTGGGCGACCACGGGGCGCAGCGTTTGTTCTGGTAAACCCACCGATGCCAGTTTTTTCGCCACCAGCCCTCTAGAAAACGTCTCGATAGCCGTGTTGATTTTGTCAGCCACCACCCGCGATTTTTGACTCGAGAGTTTCAAATGCACCTCAATCGGCACGCTCGAGCCTCCAGCTTCGGTGGGTAAATTTTGTTTAAAAACCAGAGTCGCTTCGGTATCGCCGTCTTGCACCGATTTGGTGGCATCGGTCACGGTTTTTAGTTCAATGCCCTTGCCTTGCGCACTGTCGGTCTCGAGCAATTTTTTTAAGCTGGCTGGCATTCTCTCCAACCCAATAACACCAACGATTTGACGTTTTTCAACCTCAGAAGTTTGGGTGCTGTTAAACAAGATCGGCAAACCCAGCAAAATTAACGGATTCAAAATCAGCGGCATCAAAATGGTGGCACGCAGCGTTCTGGAATCACGCCAGGTCGAAAGTAATTCTTTCCAGAGCACCTTCAAAACAAAATCCCAGCGCATCAATTCGCTCCTTTGGTCAACGTAAAGAACGCATCCTCGAGATTTGCTGCCGAGGCTCGGGTTTTTAAAGCCGCAATGCTGTCTTCAGCAATCAACCTTCCGTGATCAATGATCGCGGCACGTTCACAGAGTTCCTCGGCTTCGCTCATGATGTGGGTGCTGTAGACCACGACCTTGCCCGCGCCCCTGTACGCCCGCGCAAACTCGAGCACCGCACGACGCGCCACCACGTCCAAGCCGTTGGTCGCCTCGTCGAGAATCAGCACGCTTGGGTTGTGAATCACCGCGCGTCCAATCACAATTTTTTGTTTCATGCCCGTGCTGTACTCACTGGCGCGACGGTCAAGCAGTTCGTTCATCTCGAGTTTGTCCGAGAGGTCTTTGATGCGTTTTGCCGTGTCGAGTTTTCCCATGCCGTAAAAACTGGCAAAGTATTCCAGAATTTCACGTCCGGTCAAACGGTCGTACAAACCCATGCCGCCGTTGACCACACCAATGTTGCGCCGCACCTGTTCGGCTTGGGTTCGCACGTCAAACCCTGCCACTGAAATACTGCCCTCACTCGGCTCGAGCAAGGTGGCAATGATCCTTAAGGTTGTGGTTTTGCCCGCGCCGTTCGGTCCGAGCAAGCCGTAAATTTCGCCTTCCTTGGTTTGAAACGACAAATTGTCCACCGCGAGCACTTTTGTACCGTATCGTTTTGTAAGGTTTTGAACCTGCAACATGAAATAGCCTCCGTAGATTTGATCTTCTTACGTTTTACAATTCAAAAAAGTTCCCAGCCTCAAGGCGCACCGAGCTGCCAACCAGCAAACCAGGCTTTGGCACACTCGAGCCACCAATCCTTGCAATCTTGGCTGACATGTCCCAAACGCAGCACGGCTCGCCCAGCGATGTCTGAAAGGTGCACCAAACCGAAAACCCGCGAATCCAAACTCGAGCCGCGAAGACGGTTGTCACCCATGACAAAAACCGTACCTGGTTTGACGACACTCAGACCCGAATCCTCGATGGCGGCTGGCGTGTTGATGTAAAACTCGCGGGTTTTAATAGAATTTAAGTACACCACACCGTTTTTGATTTCGACCGTATCCCCCGCTATGCCGATAATGCGCTTGACAAAATACGGTCTAAACTTCCAAGCGTCCGGCAAGCGGTTCGCCACGTACTCGAGCACTGGCAGGCTTTCAAACAACCTCGAGACAGGCTCGAAGCTGTAATCACTTTCAATCGGCGGCTTTAAAACGATCACATCGCCGTGATGCAAGTAATTGGGTCTGACCCCCCAAGCCGCCAACCAACGCTCGAGTTTGGCGACCAGCAAAAAATCACCGCTCGAGAGCGTCGGATACATGCTCTCGCCGCGCACACCAACCGGAATGACCAAGAATGTCACGATCAACCAAGCGGGCAGCAAGGTCTCGAGCAGCAATTCTTTGAAAACCCTAGACCACCAGGTTTTGGCAGGTTTGATGGGTTGATTGCTCGAGCGACCCGTTTGCGTGACTGCTTTTGCTGGTTCTGATGGCTCGAGCTTCGGTTTAAATTTGGTCGCACTTTCAACCCGAGTTTCGGTTTGGGCTTGATGTCCCTGAGCGGAATCATCTTGAGGTGCGTTCTCAATCATGCTCGAGTGCTCAACGTAATCCAAACGATTCGAGAGGCTGGTTGCGTCCAGGTTTGAAACATGTTCAAATTGAATATGCTCAATCCCAGCCGATTCAAAACGCGGTTCGACTTGAACAAAATCTTTGGGCAATTCTGAATGGTCTGGATCGCTGGACGGGTCTGAAGGCACGCGAAATTGTACCGAATTTGACATGAGTTACAAATTGACGATTTTCAACACGCGTCAACAAACCCCAAAGCCTGCTTTTCATTTGACTCGAGCCTGTGGGTAAACATGTTAAACCCCTATTTGAACGCCGCCAAATTGATGTTGATCTTGTACACGCAATCGCTGTCGGCTTCGGTACGCAATAAGAACTTTAAATTGTTGCCCGAATCCACTGGGTTTTTGGAAAAATCAAAATAATAAACCATCGTTCCGCTCCAGGTGGCTCGAGCACCAGTGCTAGCCGCCCAGTCGTCCAGGAAGTTGATGCGGTACGGCGCGACAATTTTATTGCTCGAGTCTTGAACACCCACCTGATACGCGTCACGCAGGGTGTCTTTCTCGAGTCCTTCAATTTTCATGAAGACTCTCAAGTGATTGTCCGGCAAGCGGCTGCGGGCAATCTCGAGGGCGCTGGCGACAGTCAGGGTTTTGAAATTGTCTCGAGCCTCGAGCGCGGCGGCTTTGAGGAAATCACTTTGCCCTGCGACGGCAATGGCGCTGGGGCGGCTACCGAGCGTGGTGTAACTGGTCGGTTTGGTCTGCCAGTCACTCAAGCATTTCGCACCGCCATCATAGACTTCGACCACGTTGCCAGCTTCAAACGCACCGTTTTTGAGGTTCAAACTCAGGCTGCTCGAGGTTGGCACATCTGGACCTCGGCGGTAAACCCCGTCGAGAATGGCTTTGGCGGCAGTTTCATCGAGTTTGGGTAGCCAAGCGAAGGCGCTCCCCGCGAGGCTGAGGGTCAGGCATGTTGCAAGTCCGAAAATCATTGTTGATCGTTGCATGTTCGCTCCTTGAATTGTCTGGCTCGAGTGTATTGAAGTGCGTGGCTGTAAATTCTTGAATTTCGTGAAGACGTGTTTACTTGATAAACACAACCTGACAGTTTTTGCCCAGCGCCAAGATTTTTGCCGCATCGCTGGCAGAGACCATCACGTAATCCCTGAACACTGAATTCTGAACACCGTCGGCTGGTACGGCACGAATGGCTTTGACAATCAGGGGTTGAACGTTGGCAGCCAGAAAACTGAGCGCCTGATCTTGAGAGGTCGCAAACGACGCAATGCCAGTCTCGCCAACCAAATTGGAATCCACACCCTCAATGGCTTTGGGATCGGGCCAGACCTTTTGATTGCTGGGACTGACGATGGCTGGGCTTTCACTCGGCGTTAAGGACGGGTTCAAACCTCGAGCGTCCACCAGAATCGCGCAACCCACAGAGGTTCGCTCCGAACCCGCAATCGCCCCAGTGCTCGGCTTGCTGCTTTCTGTGCCCGTGCTTGGACTTGAACTCGAGCCGATAGGGGACGTTTCTTTGCCTTGACTTGGGGTGGAAGCGGTGCTGGGTTTATCACTCGAGGCTTGAGAAGACGTGTTGGAAGGTTTGCTGGGCGCTGATGAGCCTGAAGTTGAGCTTGAAGACCCTGAGCCACTTGGGGCACTACCACCAGCAGTTGAACCACTGCTCGAGCCAGAACCCGCCGGTCCTGAGTCTTTCCCGCTCGAGGAACTGGTTCCCGACCCTGCCAAACCCGTGTCTTTGCCGCTCGAGCTTCCAGAACCCGAACCCGCCAGTCCACTGCCACCTGCACTCGAGCTGGGGGTACTTGGTTTGGTGTTTGCCAAACCGCCACCCGCAGCGCTCGAACTGGTACTGCCAGAAGATGTCGGTTTGCTGTCGCTGCCCGCCGTGCTACCAGGGCGATTTGAAGGGGTACTCAGTCCACTTCCCGCACTCGAGCTTGGCATTGTCCCACCTTGGCTTGGGCGCGAGGACTCGGCGCCAGATGGCGTGTTGACTGGCGTTCCCGAAGGTCTGGAATCAAGGCTCGAGCTGGGCGTTAGATTGCCGCTCGAGACTCCGCCCGTGGCAGCCTGTGAAGTTGTTGGGTTGGCTGAACTCGGCGCATTTGTTTCGAGGCTCGAGCTTGCGCCGCCGCCAGCCAAACCGTTCGTTTCTGGTGCGAGGCTTGCGCCCGAAGCACCCGTTTTAAAAGGATTGCTGGCATCGCCTGGTTGCGCCGCACTCGAGCGCACGCTGGCAAGCCGCAATTTTTCCGTGTCAGAAGTAGCCGCGCTTGAGGAACGCGTCAACCCCGAATTTCCTGCACTGCTCGAGCCTCCAGCGTTCGCACTGATTTTTTCGGCAGCTCCCGTGCTGGTCACGTTGGAACGCAACAAATTGGGTTTGGCGATACTCGAGTTAAAGTTTGGCAATATTGCCTGTTGTGCCTGACTTGGCGCAAGCAGGGGTGAACGCTGACTCAACTTAATCACCTGCGAGCTATTGAGTTTCAACAGCTTCAAGGGCGCTTGTAAGGTTTTCACCACAGGCTTTGGCAAGGGGCTGGACACCGCAACTTCAGGCTCTACCTGAGGCGTGACGGGCTTGATTGCTCGAGTGACCGAGATTTTGACTGTTGGCTCGATGGGGTTTGGTTTAACCACCGCCTGGGTTTTGACTCGAGGTTTGACAGGCACAATCTTTTGGATTGGCGGCGCGACCTTTTTTGGAAACTCGAAGACAATCGTGCTGACCCTGGGCGACGCCGCATTGGCTTGCAGCAAGTAAAAACCCATACCAGCCAGTATCAAACCATGCAATAAAATGCTGGCAAGCACGGCTCTGCGTTTGATCGGGTCGGCTAAATCCAAATTTTGCCATACGTTTGTCATGGTCGCTCCTGCACTGCCACCGCCAAACGCGTTGCCCCAGCGCGTTTGATGGCATCCATCACCTCGACCACACGCCCATGACGGGCATCCTTGTCGGCGCGTAACGACACGGCACTCGGCGCACCCTTAAAAACGTTTTTTAGCGCACTCTCGAGTTGCAACGGTGTCAAATTAAAGCGTTTTTCAAACACAATTCGACCATCTTTGGTCAGCACCACTTCAGGCGTTGCTTGGCTGCTCGAGGTTTGGCTGGCACTGGGCAAATCCACTTTCAGACCGCGTTCGGACTTTAAAAAACTGGTCGTGGTCATGAAAAAAACCAGCAACAACAGCACAATGTCCACCATTGGCGCGAACGTAAAAATTGGGGCGGCTGGGCGTGGTCGGCGGCGGCGCATCATCATCCCCTCGAGAGGCTGGGTTGCAGCGATTTAGGCGGCTCGAGCGATTCCATTTTGGCGATGGGGAGCGATTCAGAAGTGTACAAACCTGCCTCGATCAAGGTCGTGGTCAAAAATTCTTTGCTGTGATCCAAAGCATTTAAAAGTGAATCGTAACGGCGGGTTAAAAAACTGTGACCCACGTGCGACAAAACCGCCACGATCAAACCTGCGGCGGTGGACACCAACGCCTCGCTGATGCCGCCAGCCAATTGATTGGGCGAGGGTTGACTGACCTGCGAAAACACCGTGAACGCCCGAATCATGCCGAAAACCGTGCCCAGCAAACCCAACATCGGCGCAACCTGCGCAATCGTTGCCAGCGTTCCCAAGCCGCGCCCAAAACGTTCCTCCTCGAGCAACATCGCTTGCTGAACCCCAGCCTGCACCGCCTCAGCACCGTATTGAACGCGCTCCAAACCTGCGGTTAAAACCTTGGCGGCTGGAGAATCTTCCCGAGCCACATCGGCAAGCGCCAAGCGCACGTTGGCAGCCAGCAAATCGGCTTTGATTTGCGCGTACAACTTGGCGGGGTTAGACGTGGCTTTGGCAAACACTTGATAACGGTAAAAGAATACAAAAGCGGCATACACCGACACCAGCAACAACAACACCGCCACCGGTCCGCCACCTTTTAACAAGGTCAAAAAATCCATTCCCAACTCCAATCTCGAGCAACTTCTTTGGCGCACCTTCGCATAGAAGAGCATGAAAAGGATGATCTGAGCGCCGCA
>JAYTKL010000614.1:0-4254 GCA_043730305.1 Deinococcales bacterium
TCATCGCGTTGAATGTGTTGCACGATACTTGCGGTGTTCGAGCGGAACTCGGAAAGTGGCACGATATCTTGTTGAAAATCGAGTACAGGCATACGTTAAATTGTACTTTATTTTGTACGTTACTTCAAGTTACACTCAAATGTGAAAATGTAAAACTCGAGATCAATGACCGAACAACCATTGGCGCACAAGTCAGAAAGATTTAACGGGGTAACTCGAGTGTTGCCATATTAAAATCTCCTCAGTGAATGTATCCAAGAGCAAATCAAAAACTTGGGCTTTTAAACTTCAAAAATACACTTTGACAGACGCAAATTTTTCAGAAAAACATTGAAGGATGCTTGCCTTGCAAGACGGCTCTGGCTCGAGATTCACGGCGAAGTTGCAAGACCGCCACGGTCAAACCGCAACACAGCACAAACCACAAAAACAGGCTTGGAACGCCCAAAACCAGGCACAAACCCAGCACCGCCAGTTGCGTGCTCAACTCGAGGTTGGCGAGCACCAGCAAACTGTCGGCTTCGTAATACTCGAGTCTGGCGACGGCGCGAAGGTCTGGGTTGGGATGTTGACGGTAGACGGTTTCAAAACGGTGTTCAGAAAAATTTCTGATTGCCAGGTCTTGGGGTTTGAAAAACTCGGCATAAACACGCTCGAGGAACTTTAAAATGCTTTGATTTTCTTGGCTGGTGTCTGGACTGGCTCGGAATGGTTCGTTGCGCTCGAGTCGGTAAAGGTATTCCCAGTTGAAGTCAAAACTGAGCAGCAGTGTGAAGGTGATAAACGCCAGGATTGCCAGCCACCACGCGCCTGTGACGAACCCCAGACCTGCGAAGAGGGCGGCGTTGACCAGCGTATCGCCTTCGGTGTCGGCGTAACGTCCAATTTCGGAAATCGTGTTTGAAGCCCTAGCAAGTTGACCGTCGGCGTTGTCAAGCACGGTTTTAATTTGAATCAGAATCGCGGCAACCCAAAAATCTCCTCGAGCAATCAAGAAACCACAAAACACACCCAAGCCCGTGTGAAACAGCACTAAATTGGTCGGTTGAACTTTTAAAGGCAGTAAAAATTGCACGACCAGATGCGCGATTGGACGAAAAAAATACTCGCTCGAGTATTCGATTCTGGGGCGTGTTTTGAGCGAACGTTGGTACACGCTTTTTGAATCGTTGGCAGGTTGGTTCATGGGTATGAGATTGTACTGCATGAATCTGAAATAAAGTGAAACCTAAACCGCATCTTGGGTTTCTCGAGTTGAATTCAAATGAGCGCAATATGGACACAAGCCATTGACTTGTGTCCATGATGTTTTGATTTTAAGCTTGAACTCACTCGAGCGATCAAAGCGGGTGTTCTCGAGTGTCAGGGCGCAACGAAGATGGTTGTTCCAGAGGTGGCGTTGAGTACACGGTCTTGTCCGTATGGTGTGCCCTGAACTGGGTTGGTTAAGGCAATGACGGCACTTGGGTTGCTGGCGCTGATGGTCAGTGCGCCTGTGGTTTTATTCCAGATTGCCGAAGCGCCAGCATTGTCAAACGCCGTGCGCGTTAAGAGTCGCTTGGCGATGTCTGCCATTGACAAGTTGACCACGGGCAAGGTCTTTAATTTTGCGTATTTGCTCGCAACATTTTTCATGAAAACGCACAGCAGGCAATTTCCGTTTCCGTAATTGCGCAGGTTCGACTGGTGGACAAAGTGCGGGTTGACCGAGCCGGATAACATGTGCGAGATCACCACGTCTGACTCGTAATCCATGATTTCTTGGAAGCTCAGGTCGCGTCCCCAGTAACCACGGTAAATCGTGTTGTACTCGTCGGTCAGTTCGACGGGTGTGGTGGTGTTGTAAAAAATGTTGATTGGAAAACGAGGCTCGAGCAGGATGTCGTTGCTTGGTAAATTGCTGGGGAAGCGCAAGCCTTGGTTTGGTGATGGGTTGTTCTGTGAGCAGTCATCGGGGGTGGAGATGCAAATTGGTGATGTGGTCGGCGCGGAGGTGTTGCTTGCCAAGACCCGAATGCCCAGGGCTTGAGCGCCGCTGACCAAATTGGCGCTGGCACGGCTTTTGCCGGCGTTGACCAGTGGTAAGACTTCGTCGAAGTAACCAAGTCCCGAATGGTTGCCAGTGACCAGTACACTAGGATCAAATTCTTTTGCCGACAGCCTCAAACCGCCAAGTCCGGTTGCCACCACGAGGTTTTGAGCAATTTGCGAGTTGACATCTGCCAGACTGGTGCTGTCGTCGAATGACAGGTGACCAAAGGTGTGGTTGATCCACCTGAAGGCGCTGTGATAGCAGTGCGTGGCTGCCGAAAGGGCGTCGTTGCTGCTCGAGCCAATTGGGAAGCAGTTTGACCTCGAGTTGACTTGATAACCTTCACCGTTGAAAGCATGGTCGATGGTGAAGCTGTTAAACAGTGGGTTGGTAAAGCGGAACAGTTGCTGCCATACCACCAACGAGATGACATCATTGGCACGCAAGCGGAACACACCACTGTTGGCGTGGGTGCTTGGATTCCAAACATCGTTGTCCAGGAAGTAATCGTCGCTGTGGGCGGCGAAATACATTTTTTGTTCGCCCAGGAACACGCCCCGACTGACCCAGCGAATCAAGCCGTACTGCAGGAGCAACGAGTGCGTCAAGTATTGGTTGTGCGCGGCGGTGACGGCTAAACCCTCACGTCCATCGAGTGATTTGTGCAGTGCGGCAACAACCGCCCCAGTGGCGGTTTGGATCAGTGGAATCGCGCCGTCGGTGACTTGAGCAAGATAGGTGTAGGCTTGACGAATTCCAATGCTGATGTTTGGTTGAAGATCACTGAAAATGGCTTTGCCTTGGGTGGTCAAACTGACGTTTAATGCTGTGCTCGAGGTGTCGCTGTAACCGGTGTAATTCAGTCCGGTGTTGGCGCCGTCTGGATAGGCGTACATGGTGACTTGACGGATTTTGTAATCGCGCTCAAAATCGCTCAAAATTTGCCATTCTATGGGGTCAAATGCCGAGAGCCAGTTTGTGCCGTCAAAATATGCCAGATTGTTGGTGGTCAAGATGATGCCCGAGTAATTGCCCAGACCTGGTTCTGCCTCGAGTCTTTCGCTGGTCAAAATATCTTGCGATGCCACCAGGACATCGAACGGAACGCCGATGCGGGTCATGAAGGTTTTCATGGCGTCAAAACCAGTTTCGGTGTCGGTGGCGGTGATCAGCAAGAGTTTGAGTTGAACCCGTGTTGCCGTGCCTGGTGGCACACCGCGAGGACGCACCAGACCTCTGGTTCTGTCGGCTCGAGTTGGGTCTACGGGTGCTGCCCGAGCAATATTTGGTTCGTCGATGGCACTGGTTGAAATTTGCGGTTTAGGCTGGTTGTTCAGGTCTGGCAGTGGCTGAGGGTTGCTCGAGCTACCAGTTTGAATGGCTGGTTCGGTATCGGTCACGGCATCGTCGGCTGGTGTGCTGGGCGTTTGGTTGCCGCAACCCATCACGGCGATCAGCAAGGCAATCGACAAATAACAGTAAATTTTCATAGTTCCCCTTTAAGCTTGGTTACATTTGACGCAAATTGGCTGACTTCATTCTCTTCACAAATCTAGACTTTTTATAGTACGAAACACGCCATGAACTGGGCGTTAAACCCGTGCCAGCTTTACAAAACGTAAAAATTCAGAACATTAAAGTACCTTTATCTTGCTAAAAATGAGTCTTTTAACGTGAGATTCATGAATTGTATTAACAGTTTGGATTCACCTCTGATCCTCGAGAGACAGAACCCATCGCGCCTTCAATTGATGCCTACAGCGCCTTGCATATTCGTTGACGCAATTCTTGCTCTCACTTCTATGCAAGGCGCTGTCTGTTGCTACTCTCGTTGGTCGCCAATGTTCAACGCTTCTTGATTCCAAGACGCACCTTCGGAATCTCTTCTTGACCCTCAAAGCAGCACCTATCTTGACCATAAACACGCACCTAACGGGCATGGTCGCTGACGGGTTTGGGTCGCTTCGTGTCAAACATTGTGCAAGGTGCTGTAGAACTTCGCAAGATTAAAAGCATTAATGCGAGCCGTTGCGACCACACTTTGAGCAATCAAAAGAAACCCCCGAACTTTAAATTCGGGGCTTTCTTGATTTTGACAAAAACCTTACACCATATCTTCTATTCGGTCATTGCGCACCAGATTCTTACCGTAACGTTTGGCTTCGTAAAGGCGGTCATCGGCTCGAGCGATCAATCTTTCAAAATTGGCAACATTGGTATCC
>JAYTKL010000615.1:0-9126 GCA_043730305.1 Deinococcales bacterium
TCGCCTCGGCTTCCTTGAGCACGCCAACCAGATGATGGCGCAGTGCCAGCATGTCGTCCACGCTCTTCAAGCGCCAGCCGTGTTCTTGCAGACCGCGCAGCCGCTCGAAAGGGTCACGCGAACCCGTGGCGAACAGCAAATGATCGTAACCAATCGTCTCGAGGTGCTCTGCAAGCTGCACGGTTACGGTTTGATGAACCAGATCGACCGTCTTGGCAGTGCCGTGAATCAAATTGGCTTTGGGCAGCATCTGCCGCAACGGAATTAAGGTGTGCGCGGCGAGCAAAATACCGCTCAAGACCTCTGGGGTAAAGCCGTGGAAGGGCAGCAGGTTCTGGCTCGAGATCACAACAACTTCAACACTTTGCCCGAGTTGATTGCCAAGTCGGCGGCACAGCCCACGGTACGCCTCGACGGCGACGTAACCGCCGCCAAGAATCACGACCCGTTTCATGCAAACCTCACATCGGAACGCAGGACGCGCCGAGGCTCGAGCGGCTGACCAAACGAATGCAGCGGGGCAAGGTGAAAGCCCAGATGGGCGTGCTTGCGTGCCAGTGTGAGCATGTACTCTGCCTGCTCGAGTTTGGGTGCGCCGATGCCAAAGTGTCCGCTGTGACCCTCGAGTCCAAGCAGCACGGTTTCGGCGAGGCAGGCGTAAAGTAAACCCTTGGGCAGTCCGACCCGTCCGCGCATCTCAATGCCAGGGGCTTCGACCAAACCGCCGTCCACCACCAGCACGTCTGGGCGCTCGAGCATCAATTTCGGGTCGGTGTTGCGCGGTTGGGTGTCGTCGAGCACCACCGCGCCTTCTTTAAGGTGTTCGCTGCGAAGGAGCGCCTCGCTCGAGCTGGTCAGCAAAACCACCAGATCGGCTTCACGCACGTCCTTCATCTCGGTGCTGGTAGCAACCTCCAAACCTGTGCGGCGCACACGCCCCGCCAAAGCCTCGAGCCGTCCTTGATGTCTGGCGACCAGGGTTAACCTTGAAGCCAGCGGACGCTTGCCGAGCAACTCAATCAGGCACGAGCCGACGCTGCCCGTCGCGCCGACCACGGCGATGTGCGGGTCGGAGGGGAGTTTGGAGAGCAGGCGCTGAATGCCCATCCAGGTCATTGCGGCAGTGAAAGCATTGCCGTTGGTCACGCCAATATCGCTTCGATGCTCGAGGGTTTTGCCGCCCAGCGTGGCTGGGGCGGTCAACGCGCCCAGCCCGACGACCTCTGCGCCCAATTGCACGGCTTTGTCCACCGCCTCGGCAACCTTGGCTTGGACAAAACGGCGTGGCAACTCGAGCAACTGACGTGCGCCCAGGGGAACAGTCACGAGCCAACCCGCCGCCTCATTCGGTGCATCGCTGGTGCGCAACTCGCCCGTGACCAGTGGCGGAATCGGCAAGCGCTGCATCGCTTTTTCGTAGACGGCATCGGGGATCAAACGCAATGGCGCGAAACCGAACAGCTTGGTGATGTCGCTCGAGACTTCAGAGCGGGGGTGGATTAAAAAAGCGAATTTCTTGTTCATGGTCTTCCTCCTGGTGGACACGCGGCTTTATTGACCGTTCGTGTTGCTTGCCAGAAGAATGCCAAAAGCCCCGTGAAGTCGGCGTTATGCGATTACTGAGCCGCATAACGCAAGGCAAAATTGCTGTTCGGGACAATAAAAAACAGAACCCGCTCGAGCTTCGCGGGTTCTGTTGAAGTACTCTACTGACCGGGCGGGCGGTAATTCACACTTTTATGACTGGCTTGATCGACCTCTTCCGGCGAGAGCAGCACCGTCACCTTGCCCGCAGCGGCGGCGCTGGCGTTAATCACCATTGACACGGCTGCCGCACTGACATTGTCGGGCAGTTCAAAGACCACAAAAATGTCGTGGTCGCCCAGGGCGAAATGGAATGACTCGAGCTTGCCGCCCATGCTTTCAAACAATTGTCTGGCTGCCTCGACCCGCTTGGTTCCGCCCTCTTTAAGCAGTCCCTTTAGACCATCACCGATGTAAGAACCTTGAAACAAATACTTGGGCACACTGACACCTCCTGCTCGAGATTTTCGGGTTTTGCTTGGCGTTTTTAAAACTTGTTCTGCTGAAGATCGTTTCGGTACTTGTTGATGCTGAACTCGAGCGGTGACCCCCTCTCTGTAATGGGTTGCTAGGCTATGGATTTATAGCTTGAACTTTGAACATTCTCGAGGGCTAAACCTCAAGGTTGGTTGGTTGAATCTTGGGGCATCACCTCCTTTCTCGAGTGTTGATTGTGTTGATTCAGGGGTTGTACTGCGCCAGTGCCACATCGTCATTGTTGCCGTTGTTGGCGAATCCAGCCACGACAATCTTGCCGTCGGCTCGGATGCCCAGCGCCTTGGCTTGCGCGGCGAAAAGACCAAATCCAGTGGTGGTCGTGCTGAGATTCGCGCCGTCGGCGCTATAGCGTGCCAACTTGAATTTGTTGTTGATAGACCCGGCGCTGACCAGCGTACCGTCGGGTGCAATTGCCAAGCCGCTGAGCCGATCCCCCGTTGGGGCGATTGGGGTCTGGACGAAGCCATTGCGCCCAAAAGTCGAATCAAACCTGCCGTCGCTGATGACCCGCGTTAAAACAGTACCGTGACCGCTGGCATTGGTGGTATTGCCTGCCAGGACGATTTTGCCGTTCGCCTGAATCACCAGCGCCTCAGCTATGCTCGTGTTCGAGAGTCCAGAGACAATTTGGATAGCGACAACACCGGAACGGCTAAAGTTTGCGGCGTCGGGAGTTCCGTTGGTCAGCAGTCGTGCGACAAAGAGGCGGTTGTTGTTTTGGATTCCTCCAGCGATCACAATCTTGCCATCACTTTGCAGTTTGAGCGCGTGCATCTCAAAGTTCAACCTTACAGTTCCAGCCGTCCCAAAGCTTTGGTCGAGCGTGCCATTGGGGTCAAAACGCTGTATCGCACCCTGAAAATTTGCGGTGTTGGCGATTCCAGCCGCCAAAATCATGCCGTTGGGTTGGATTGCCAGCACCTTGATTTGACTTGTCGGGCTAGGGAAGGTGGACAGTACGCCGTTTGTGCCAAAGTTGGAATCCAAGCTGCCGTCTGGATTGAATCTTGCCAGGGCAAAACCACTGGCACGTTTCTGGGGGTCGGTGAAGACTGCCCCAGCCACCACAATCTTGCCGTCCGCCTGCAGGGCTACAGCGCCCGCTCGAGCATCGAGCAGCAGGGCTGGAGTGCCTGGTCGAGCGGGGCGATTGAAGGATGCCGTGGCTGTGCCAGCCGTTCCGAAGTCCTGATCGAGCGTGCCGTCGGGGTTGTACTTGAGAAGTAAAAATTGCTCTTGAACGACATTTGTGACAAAGGTGAAGGTGCTTCCAGCCACAAACACCTTACCGTTTTGGGCAAGTGCCAAGGCATGTCCTTGATCCCTGATCGAACCCACGGGGGTCAGCACGCTACCGCCCTGGGTGAAGCAACTCGAGTCCAGACTGAGCGGGGACAGCGCTGCGGGGATAGGCAGAGAGGCGAGCGGGGCAGCGTTTGTGCCTGCCGTGCGAATGCCGATGAGCGATTCGAGGTTGCTGCCGTGGTAACTCGAGCCTGGCAAGGTGCGGACTTTTAGGTTGCCCGTGACGGCATCGACGTACTGCGTCTGACCCGTCACCGTACAGGCTGCCTGCTCCTCGAGGCTTTGCGAGATGAAGTTTTCGGTCTGGTTGGTGACGACAAAATACGTGGTGAACGCCCAGGGATTGCTCGCCCTGGGGGCGGCAAGGGGCATCTTGAACGCCAGGGTAATCACGCCCTTGTTGCAATCTGCGCCAGCGCAACCCAAAGCTCCAATGGCTCGAGCACCCGAAAAGTTATGTGCCACAAAACCGTACTGCAAGACATTACCGACAAGCGCTGGGGTCAGTCTGGCGGCTTGAGACTGGACGCGGTTGGCTTCGATTTCGGTAAAAAATTGCAAATCTGCCGTCTCGGGATTTACGCCCAAACCGACACGTCGGGTTTGCATCCCGTGGCTGGGCATCATGGCTAGAGCCACCCCGTTGGTGGAAATCGGTTCACCTTTTGCATCAGCCAGCGCACCTACGGCTGTTCCCTCGAGGTTATTGTTCGCCAGGCTGATGGCAACCAGGCTGAGGTTGTCAAAGTTTCGCGGACTGGCGTTGGTCAGTTCAAAGCTGGCTCGAGCGTAACGCGTTGCGCCCACACTGCCTGGTGTACCCACGTCGGTAAAGCTGACCTCGCGTCTGCTCAAGCTCAGACCCGTGTCCGAAACGGCAGTGATCGAACGGCTGCTCGAGCCTGAGCCGATCATTTTGGCGCTGGCTGTGGCTGTGCCGTCGCTGCCGCCGTCAATCCGCACCTCGAGCACGCCAAGGATTGGATTTGAGGTTGTATCGGGCAGGTTGGAAACGGTGTTGCACGAAATCATGGCTGCCGCCAAAAGGCTGCCGAGTGCGAGGAACGAGCGGTTGTTTTTCAAAAAACGGATCATGGGGAACTCCTTTATGGGCTGAGAGGCTCGAGTGCAACTGGCAGGGTAGGTTGCTGTCTGAAAGTGTTCATCGTTCCTTCTGTCGAATTTCAGTCACGTGAACGTGCTTGAAGCCTCTTGAGATAGAAGATGCCAGAAGAATCGTTATGTCGGCGTTATGTGGGTTTTTCAAGCCGTTTTGAATGCACCAGCTTGTGGCTCGAGCTTCAGTTCCTGTTCAAGCGGCGAGGTCTCATTCCGAAGCGCCCACGCCACCGCCCGCTCGAGTGACATGGCTCGCCCGCGCTCGAAGGCGGCTTGGACATCTTTGTCCTCGAGGGCAGCTCGCGCTTTTGCCTGGGCATTCTCGAGCACGGTTTGGGTAAAGGCGTTAAAACGAAAACTTGTCGTATCAACAAAGGCTTGAACCGCCGCCGTCAACTCGAGCGCCCTGATTGGATGCTCCAAAGCGACCTCAAGGTCAGCCACGCTGATCAGAACATGGGCGGTGTTGCGCCGATGACCAAGTTTTTGAAAAATGTCCAAGCTCTCGCACATTTGTAATCTGGCTTTTGCCAAATTGCCAAGACGGGCATTGATGTTACCCAGGTTAAACACCGAAACACCAATCCCCTCCTGATCGCCCAATTCGCGTTTGATTGCCAGGCTACGCTCGGTCAGCGGTAATTCCTGCACGGCATCGTTCAGGCTGTTGGCAATGTTGGTCAGGCTGTTGGCAACCCCTCGAGGGTCTTCGAGCGCTTCGTAGAGGCGCAAGCTCTCCTCGAAGTGCTGTTTGGCGGTTTGGTTGTCGTCCATGTAAGCAAAAACAATGCCCAGGGTGGTCAGGGCATTTGCCAGTTCACCAAGTTGATTGAGGCGGCGGCTAATCGCTATCGAGGCTTTTAAATGCTTTGATGCTCGTTCGAGTTCGCCAATCACCCGCTCGAGTTCGGCAAGGATTCGCAAGGTTGTCGCCTCACCCGCCTGGTCATCGGCAGCCCGGTAAATTTCAAGTGCCTCGTGTAAGTATTGCCCCGCCAAGCTGTAATCACCCTGACTGGTGGCAAAACTGCCAACGCCGAGCAGCGCTTTGGCTCGAATGGTGCTTGCTTGGGCTTCGGGCAGGGCAAGCAAGCGCTCAGTCCAATCGCGCCCCTCGCGCCCATGTCCGCGCACATCCCAGAATCTTTTTAAAGCCCCAGCCAGACGCAAGCCCAGCTCGGCTCGATGTGCCTCGGTCGCCCAACTTAACGCGGCGTTCAAGTTCTCGCGCTCAAAACCTAGACGCTCGAGCCAGAGCACCTGATCGTTACCTTGCAAGGACAGGGAGGCTTGCTCTGAGAGTTGGACAAAAAACTTGGCGTGGTCTTCTCGAGCCTGCGCCGCCTGCCCTGGTTCGGACTCGAGGCGTTCCAGGGCGTACTGACGAATCAATTCGTGCAAATCAAAACGGTTTTGCTGCCCAGGCATTCGGCGCAACAAGGAATGGTCGAGCAATGCCAGCAACTCGAGATTGCCCGCGCCAGTGACGTTCAGGGCGGTGGTGCGCTCGAAGCCGCCACGAAACACCGCGAGTTTTAAAAGCACCTTCTGGGCAGGTGGCTCGAGCAATGCCCAGGAATACTCGAAGACCGCCCGCAAACCACGGTGACGTTCTGGCAGACCGCTGACCGAACCGCTTAAAAAGTCAAGGTTGCGTTTGATTTCAATGGCTATCTCGGTGAACGAGAGCATTCGCGCCCAAGCCCCAGCCAGCTCGAGCGCCAATGGCACGCCAGCCAGGCGTTCGCAAATGCTGACCGCATTAAGGCGGTCTGTAGTGCTCAGGCTCAGTCCTGGATTGGAGCGTTTGGCAGCCTCAAACAGCAAACGCATTGCATCGTAATCCTCGAATCGTTCCCCAGACAAGCTGATTTCAACGGTGGGGAACACCAGACCACCCAGTTCAAACGTCCGTTCACCCGCCAGTCCCAAACGCACCCGCGAAGTGACCAACACACCAAGTTGAGGCAAGCCACGAAGCTGTTCAATGAAGGTTCTGGTTTCTTCGATCAAATGCTCAACATTGTCCAAAACCAGCAACATCGTCTGCCCCTCAAGTCGCTCGAGCAGCAGCGTCTCGGCTTGACTGGCATCTTTAATCGTTTGCCCCAGGGCTTCCAAGACCGCACTCGCCAATGGGCGCCCCGCAAGCTGAGCGGCGAGTGGCACAAACACGGCGGGTTCTTCGGCACGGCGGGCTGCCTCGAGCGCCAGTCGGGTTTTGCCCATGCCACCAGGTCCAAAGATCGTGATGAAAGGCAAATTCGGATCATTGAGCATCACAGACAAGTCCGCCAATTCTGCCTCGCGTCCGATAAACGGCGTGCTCGAGATCGGTAAACGGCTTACCCGGCGCACTTTCAGTTCAAGTATCGGCGCAACTCGAGCCGATTCTTGCAAACCCAGTGCCAACGCCTGGGTTTCCGAACGAGGCTCGAGGTTTAATTCATGTTGCAATTGGCGTTCAAAGGCTGTGTAGCGCATCAACGCCCGATCAGCTCGCCCTGAAGCCTGCGCCAGTTGCAGCAACCGAACCAGCACCTCCTCAGCCAAGCCATCATCGTCCAGCAAACGCTCGAGCAAATCACAGGCGGCACTCAACGCCCCAGATTGTTCAAACTCGAGCAACTGATAATGAACCGCCTCGAGCCACAACGAACGCAAATAACCGCGCTCCAACTCGAGCCACGCCGCAAATTCGCCAACCTCATCGGCTTCCAGCCCCAACAGCAACAACCCACCGTAAAGACTGACCGCCTCGCCCCAGCGTTTTTGCTGAACGGCGTTTTTAAACGCCATCACATCGGTCTGAACCGACCAGCGAATCCGGTGCCGTTCGGTTTGAAGATTTGCCGCCCAGCCCAGACCCCGAATCCGAGCCAGCAATTGCCGCAAGTTGTTGCGTGCCATGTCAGGTGCGCTGTCTGACCAGAACAAATCGGCAATTTGATCACGGTTCGTCCAATCTTCACGGTACGCCAGGTACGCCAGCAGTTGGAACCGTTTGTCGGGCAAGAAATCCAAGACTTCCGAACCGATCCTGGTTCGGACACGTCCCAGCAATTGGATTGATCCAACCAGCGCGGTATCCATGAATCCCCTCAGAGAATGCAAACGCCTTAAACCAACAGAACCAGTCTCTAGCTTACACTGTTGGGGTTATTGGAGTGGACGCTTGTGGTCAACTCAGTTCATCAAGTCATTGCTCATTGCTTGAGTCACTACGCCAGGAAGCGTTTGCACTGATTTAAGTTGATCGTGTAGACTCTTGAGATATTCGAGCAACACATGACCGCCTTTATTCTTCCAGTTTCTTCTGGGGGTTAAAGCTGTCGTCGCTCGAGAAACGCAGACTTCACCCCCGAGACGCTCGGGGGATTTTTTGTTTTGGGAGACTTTATGGCAAACGTGGCGGTCGAACTCGAGGAGTTGTGCAAGAATTTTGCCCTCAGTGTGCCCAAAGGTTTTTTAAGGCGCGAACGCCGCGAAGTGCTGGCGGTGGACAGCATCAGCCTGAAGGTGCTCGAGGGGCAGAGCGTGGCGTTCATTGGTCTGAACGGGGCGGGCAAAAGCACCACCATCAAAATGCTGACGGGGATTCTGCACCCGAGCAGTGGACGCGCCATCGTTCTGGGCAAAGTTCCGTGGCTCGAGCGTGGCAAGCTGGCATTTGAAATTGGCGCGGTCTTTGGGCAGCGTTCGCAGTTGTGGTTGCACTTGCCACCCAATGACACGTTTGAACTGCTGGCAAGAATTTACAACATTCCGAAACCCGAGTTCAAAAAGCGCCGCGACGAACTGGTACAACGTTTCAAGCTCGAGACTTTCCTCGAGATACCAGTGCGCAAATTGTCCTTGGGTCAGCGAATGCGAGCCGAGGTTGCCGCGAGTTTGTTGCACCACCCGAAAGTCTTGTTCTTGGACGAACCGACTATTGGTTTGGATGTGATCGCACGCCAAGAATTGCGTGACTTGGTGCGCGAATGGAATGTCACTCAGGGCTTGACCGTGTTTTTGACCAGCCACGATGCGGGTGATATCGAACATGTTTGCAAACGCGTGATCGTGATTAACCACGGGCAAATTGTGCTCGACGACAAGGTCAGCGCCATGCGACGGGCGTACATCGGTTCAAAAATTCTCGAGGTGAAATTCAGTACACCGCCCCAAAACCTCGAGATGCACGGCGTAAGCATTCTTAAACGCACCGAGTATGCCCTGAAGCTCGAGGTGGATACCAGAATTGCACCGATTGAAAGTGTCATGACCGCCGTGTTGCAGCTCGCGCCAGTTGCAGATATTTCAATTGAAGACCCACCGCTCGAGGAAGTGATCGCGCATATTTACGGACAAGAAAAGGTCGCATGATCGAAATTCGTAAGTACAGTTTTCTGGGTTTGACCGCGATTCGCTCGAGTTTCGCGTATTTGGGCGAGCAGCTTTTTGGGCTGGTTTTTCTGGGTGTGATCTTGTTTATTTTCCTGCAACTCTGGCGGGCAACCTTTGCGGGTGCTGGAGAAGTCAAACTGGGCGACCTGAGTCTTGCGCAAATGATTTGGTATCTGGCAATCGCCGAGGGTATGGTCATGTCGCGTCCCAGAATCTCGAGCGAGGTCGATC
>JAYTKL010000616.1:0-1419 GCA_043730305.1 Deinococcales bacterium
CTCACCACCACCCTCGAAACCCTCGCCAGCAACCAAGCAGCGAGGATTTCCCCCCCAATGCCCACGTTGTCAAAAACCAGTCCAAAAAAACGGCGCAACCCACGTTAACGTGACCAGTCTGTTCGGTCCGATCCAACTTCCAGCGCAACGCCTGATCTGCCCTTCCTGCAAGAAAAGCAGTACCATCCTCAAAGACCCCAGCTTGGATCACAGCGGTTTCACACCCGCCGCTCTGGAACGGGTTGTTCATCTGTGTGTGCATCAAACATTCCAGGAGGCCAGCGAAACTCTGAATTTGTTCACCTGGTACGTCAATGACGCACTCCTCGAACGGGTCGTGAGTGGATTCGCAACCCAAGCCCTCAAGCAAGTCAGCGAGATTCTTGAAACTCGAGCCTTGCAGCCGCTCGAGCAACTCAAAGCAGGACAACAACCAAAAATCACGGTTCTTGAAACAGACGGTGTATTCACGCTCGGACGTCCTGAAGATCCAAGTGAAACGGGTTGTCCAGGACGAGAAATCAAAATGGCTTTGGTTCACTCGAGCAGCACCAGCACCGACCGGTTCATGGTCGCAGATCATTGCGAAATTGATGCGTTCGAACCGCTGGTGCATGGGTTGCTGCGTCATGCTGGGCATCGAACTGGTGATGTTTTGGTCGGCGTGGGTGATGGTGGTTGCTGGGTGCAACGCATTTTTGAGGCTGTGCAAGCGATCAGAATTTTGGACGTGTATCACGCTCTCGAATACGTTGAGGTGGTCATGATCGCGTTGGGTTGGGATCAAGCACTTCGGCTCGAGGAGCGTCGTTTATGGTGCGCTGGTAAGGTCGATGGCAGCGTATGGTTACGGACTTTCGACGCTGGAATTGCATCTCGAGCGGGTTGGGATGAGGTGGCTATCAAAGCTTGGGCTTATTTGGAGAGATTCTCGAGTTTGGGTGCGATGGCGTATCCGAGCTTTCGAGCACGTGGCTTTCCGATTGGGAGTGGCGAGGTTGAAGGTGCGAATAAGGCCGTGATTGGGAGTCGGATGAAACGATCTGGGATGCATTGGTCTCGGGCTGGTGCGCGTCGAATGAGTTGTTTACGGGCGCAGGTGAAATCTCGAGTTCGGGTGTACGACTTTCATCAAGTTCGGCATCAAGCCTTCCACACCTGGTGAGATGCACCCTGCTGGTGGCATTGACTTCCATCACCGCCACCATCGCCGCGACCGTCACGGTGCAACCCGGTGAGACACTGTACGGCATCGCCTCGCGCTACAAGGTCAGCGTGAACGACCTGGTGCGGGCCAACCAACTCAAATCCAACAGCATCAGCCCCGGACAGGTGCTCGAGCTTCCCAAAACCGGATCGAGTGCCCAATCCACCACTCAATCCAGCAGGGTCACACGCGCCTCGGTTCGCACCTCGGAC
>JAYTKL010000617.1:0-18759 GCA_043730305.1 Deinococcales bacterium
ACGATAAAATGGTCGTCCATGATTGATCTCCTTTGAATGCGTTGGGCAAACACATTCTGAAGGGAAATTCATGGACGATCAACTGGCAATCAGGGTAAGTTGTCTCTGATACCCAAATCGTCTGGTCTTGATTTCAAGAATAGCTAAAACTTAAACTTTCTATCGCTGCACAAAATAACAGCAACCTGGAACTAGCGTTATCAGTTCCTGTGACCGCAATGTGACCGGGCTTTCTGTATGGTATTAACAACCAGCCAGCAAGTTCGGAGGTCGTCATGCCCGAAAAAGAATCCGAGCGTCAAGCCAAAACACCAACTGTGAAGACAGAAAATCACAGCTTTCACTCGAGTCCGGTCATCCAGCCTGTACCGAATGAGGGTGCGGTGCATTCGGCGCATGATTTTTCACAAGTCTCGGTTTTTGATCCAAAGCTTGACGCGCCAATCAATCAAATTGGGATGAGTCGAATTCGGGGCGAAAACCATCAACTCGAGGATGCAGGGTTTCGGGTTGGTGTAGACCGGGTTGGAGTTAGAGAAAATGATGAAAACCAAGCCGGATCAATTTTTAGCATTGGAACAAGTCGCGTTGGAATTGATCAAAACAACCTTAAAGAACCTGGATTTATCAATCAAATTGGCATCAATCGAATTGCAAGTGAGAATTTGCATGGAAATTTTGCCAGCGGCGCAACGCGGGAATACAAGCCTGACGAACTGGCACAACTGCGAATTCTGGATCGCAACATTGGAATCCAGGACGTTGCCGAAGAGATGGTTAAAAAATTTGGCGATCAGCTCGAGCATTTTGATAAACTGACTCAAGCCCAACGCTACGAGATCATTACCGCCCAGAACGAGGCATTCCACCGTCGTTTCAGTACCGTGCAAGACGGCAAACCCCGCCCACAAGCGCCCGATGTCACCACCATGCAGAACCCTCCTGCAAATTTAGCAGGACTTGCCAAACGCGACAACAGCATTCAAATCAATGACAGCCATGCCACCAACCAAAGCTTTACGGGCAATGAGGATTTGGGTATGGGCGGAGTCCATGCGCACGAATTTGGTCACAATCAACAAATGCGTCAAATGGCACGACCAGCAGGCTTTATTGATCCAATATATGGACAACAGATGTGGCTCAACAATCAGCAATACATCAAACCAGGTGACAATTTTCAGGGCTACCGCGATCAACCTATGGAAACAGACGCTCGAGATTGGGGCGCAGAGTACAACGGGGCAATTCAGAGTGCTTTGAAGACAAGAAAAACCAGTGGGGCAGGCGGGCAAAAGCCAGCCAGTTCTGGTTCTATTTCGGTGAAAACCTCAGTCTTTGATCCAAAAGCTGGCGGTTTTTCTTCGGCTGGCGCGGGCAACTCGAGTTCGGTGAGTGCAATCGCTTTGCCGCCGCCAAATTTGGATTTTTTGCACACGAATCAACAGACTCAAACCCAGACAAGCACTGCGGCATCACCGCCCATCAAGAAACCTGAACCTGTGGTTGAACAAGGTCTGGAGGCTGCCAAAGCCGAGCAGATGGCGGGAAACATGTCCTGGTTGCGAAAACCAAACTCGGGACAGGTCTGGAATTTTTCGGGCAGTGGACTTGAAAGCGTCAAAACCGATGGCATGACCACCGAACGTCAGAAAGCCGATTTTAGTCTACAAAATGGCTTTGGTTTTGATTTTAACCAAAGCCGAACCACCGAAACCGACGCCAACAACGCCATGAGCAGCCAACAAAGCCTGAGTTTTAAGGATGGACAATTTGGGGTCGGTTGGGGTTCTGGGGACCGGTCAATCGCCGAAGACGGCAGCAAAGTATCAAACGCCAACAATTTTGGCTTTCAACTGGGTGTGAACGGCTTTGGCGCGAATTATTCCAAAGAAAACGTGACCGAAATTGATGGTCAATCTTTTGCCAACAGCTCGAGTCATGGGCTTTCAAACCGTGGTTACACGTACTCGAACAACCGTTCGACCACAAATGCCGCTGGGGAAATCACCAGCAGCAATGCGAACAGTGTTGCGCTTGGCTTGGACGGCGTGAATCTTGCCAACACCAAAACCGATGCCAAAGGAAACCAGACTTCGACCAACATCGGCGGTGATGCCAAATTTGATGAATTTGGCAACCTGAATGCCGTCAGCATGAACGCGGGGGTCAGCCGCAATGGCAAGAGCGTCTCCGTTTCTGGCGGTTATGAAGTTCATGCCGATCAACCCGTCGAACAAAACGGCAAATGGTTGGTCAAATGGGAGAAAAAATTGAGCGCAGGCGCACAGGCAGGTGCAAGCAAAGGACCTGTTGGTGGCAGCGTTGGTGCATCCGTAACCGATAGCCAGTTTGGCATCAAATCATTCAAAACCAAAACCGAAGCCGAAGCCTTCCAAAAAGATGCTGCCGCCAAACTACCCCAGCAAGCCACAGCCCCAGAAACCGCCGAAGATGCCATGTCGCTCGAGGTTGGTGAAGAACGTGGTCACAGCGAGGGCACAAACCTTTCCGCTTCGGGTTCGGTCAGCCCTGGTCCGGTTGGCAGTTTTGAGGCAGGCTTGAGTTCGAGTGATTCGAGAAGCTCGAGCGTGCGGCGCGTCAGTGCCAGCGAATTTGAAGTGACTTACATGATTGGTGAAGGCAGCGGCAAAAATTTTGGCGCGAGTGCCTTCAAAACAGGTGCCAGTTATCAAAGCTCGAGTGACATGAGTTTTACCATGACCGCACGGTTTAACCTGAGCGATCAATTGGGACGCACGGCTTTTGAACTGTTTAACAAAACCGGACTGTTAACCCCTGGCGGCAAACTCATTTCGACCAAAGACGCCAAGGGCGAAGAGAATTCGACCACGGTCAACATTTCACCGTGGTTTAAAAACGCCCGCACCCACCGCAGCGAAGAGGAAGTCACGCAAAGTGAACAAGGCAAACTCGAGCGTTACTCTGGGCGAGCGGGCGAGAACATCAAAAACACGATGTTTGGTTTTGAAGGACATGATGACAACAGTTTCAAAATGGATGCTTTTGAAATCAATGATGCAAGAAGTGTTTATGCCATGCAAGGCGCGGTGGACACCGACGACGGCGCTGCCAGCATGAGGCATTTGTCTGAAATCACGGGCATGGTCAACAAAGGCACTGAGGGCGCAAAATCTTCGGGCAAATGGCAGGTAGACGTGGAAATCACCGATGAGATGGTCAATAGGTTGATGGCTGAGATTGAAGGTCAAAAAGCACGTGATGTTGGTATTTTTGAGTTGTACGCTGGTACGGATCACCTGAATGAACTTCGCAAGCATTTACAGACAGCCAAATCCAGTGACGACCGCAAACGGGCATTAACCCGATTTGTCGCAGCGGCTGGCAACGACGGCAAGGCAATCAAAGCCATGCGTGACACCTTGTGGGGCGTCAAAAACAGTTGGTCTATGTCTGGCGATTACGAAATGATGAAAGCCAATAAACTTGGCAACTTTAATTACGACCTGACGCTCGAGGGGGACAAGAATTTTCAGGGTGTGGCGATGCGTCAAGCTTTGGAGCAGAAAATTGCGGGCTTTCAAAGCGCGATCACCCAAAATCCTGCCAGTGCAGGAGGTTTGCATCAAGACATTCAAGCAACCCTTAACGAGGTTCGTCGTCAACGATCCGAGATTGCCGACGAAAAGCGTTACAGCGATTTGCCGCACCAGTTGCGCGAAGTCCAATTGACACGACTCGATGCTTACATCGAACAACTGAGCAGCCTGCGAGCCCAAGCTGGTGAATCTGCCATCGAAAGCGATGCGCAACACTCGAGTCAGAAAGTATGGCAAGACAACGTTCAATCGGGTGCGTTCCAAGAATTGACGGCATCCATCGCCGAATGGAGCGGTTACATCAAAAGCGACTCGAGCGATTACCAATTTCAACTCTCGCAATGGAATACTACCCGCAAAGACCAATTCAAAAAACAGATTCACCTCGATCAGTACAACAACATTCATCAAAACCAGCAAGCTGCCGAACAAAAAGCCGAGAAAGCCAAGAAACTCAACCGCGAAATCGATGAACTGCGTGCCGAATACTTGGGGCTTCGTGCAAACCCACAACAGCAAGCCAGAGCGCTCAGCGTTGGGTCAAAGTTGCTCGAGATGCTCAAAGAACAAAGTGCTTTATGGGACGACGCGATGACCGAAATGGAAGACTCTGCAAATCGCCTCGGCGCAGCCTTGGAAGAAGCCGAAGATGGCAAGTCAGAACTTTCTTACACGCCCACAGCCATGGCGCTCGAAGAACCCTCACGCAATGCAAAGAAAAAGGGAAACACCAAAAACCCGTGAGCGCCATAAAGAAGTGAACGACATCAACTCTCCGTTTTGCGCCGCCGAAAACTCGAGCAGGGTGGTCGTAGGGGATGGTCTCAGACCATCCCCTACGGTATTCAAATTTAATCGTGAACATCTCGAGTTGTAAAATTCCAGACCAGCACCCCAGCAAAAATCGCAAAATACACGGCGGCAATGCCAGCCGAAACCCAGATTTGATTCCAGTCCATGACTGGAATCACGTCGCTCGAGCCTCCAATGCCAAATCCTTTGATGGTTTCACCCAGCAACCTCGAGCCGATGCCGACGTTTGGGGTGAAGAAGTAATGGCGCATGGCTTCAACGTTTTGTTGAATGCGTTGTGCCTCGAAGGCGGCAGTTAAGGGTGTGATTCGGTTGACGGTCAATGCCATTAAGGCGGTCACGATGGTTTCCAGAATGGCGGGCATGAAAATAACGCCAATCACGGCGATGGCGGGTGAAACGGTCAGCCAACTGATTAAAAACCCAAGCGCGAGTGGCGCTGCCAGGACAAGCCATTGCAGCATCGTAATGCCGAGCAGGTTGCCCCAATCGCCGGCAAAGGTTGTGGCATAACCCAGGGCAATGCTGATTGAACCGAATAACAATGCGCCGAGCAGACCGCCAACAATCATGATCAGCAAAATCAGCATTCCTGACAAAAACTTTGCGCTTAAGACCCGTAAACGGTTGGGTTGTGCAACCAGAATGGTTTTCCACATTTTGTAGGTGCGGTCTTCGCCGACAATGAACACGGCGACAATGGCTGCCAGCACATAAAGCAGGGCTTGGAGTGTGCCGCCAACGTGGTTGCGTGCCAGACTGTACGGCGAGGCAATCTCAGAGATGGCTCGAGAGACGGTGGCGCTTTCTGCCAGGGCGCTCGAGACGCGCCCAGACAAAAATCCGGCACTGATAACTTGTACCAGCGGCACGATGATGGCGATGATGGCGAACAACAGCCAGAATCGTTTTTTGCGTAAGGCTTTAACCAGTTCGGCGCTTATCATTTCAAGCATTGATGCCACTTCCATTCTGTTGCGCCTGTTGTGCGCCCACGACTTCCAAGTACAGTTTCTCGAGGTCGCCCGCGTGGCTGGTTTCGCTTTCTTTCGCCAGTTCGGTCAGGTTAATGCCCGCTTGCACCAACAGCGGCGCGAGGCGGTACGCGCCCGATCTGGGAATGACCACGCGCACGCCTGTGGGCAACAAGTCGGCTCGAGACACCCAAGTTTCGCGTTTTAAGATTTCCAGGGCTTGAACGGCTTGTTCGGTTTCGATGCGGTAGGTCAGTTCGGCTTCGGTGTTGGTCACGCTGGCATGGATGCTCGAGTCGCGCAGCAGTTGTCCTTTGTTGATGATTAAAATTCTGGGGGCGAAACGTTCGACTTCGCTTAAAATATGGCTGCTGACCAGTACGCCAATGCCTTGTTCGCCAAAGTTTTGAATGATGGTGCGCAACTCGGCAATGCCTTCGGGGTCGAGTCCGTTGGCGGGTTCGTCGAGCATCAAGAGTTTTGGACTGGGCAGCAATGCTCGAGCCAACCCCAGGCGTTGCCTCATGCCTTGGGAATACTTGAAGACCCGATCTGTGGCTCTGGCGGTCAAACCGACCATCTCGAGCACTTCGGTCACGCGCCCTCTCGAGATGCCGCCGTGCATTCCTGCGGCGTAACTCAGGTTTTCGCGTCCAGACAAGTACGGGTAAAAACTGGGTTCTTCGATCATCGCGCCCATTTCACGCAAGGTGTTGCCTGGAACGTTGCCCTCGAGCAATTTGACGTTGCCTGAGGTGGGACGAATCAAGCCTGCGATCATGCGCATGGTGGTGGTTTTGCCTGCGCCGTTCGGTCCAAGAAAACCAACGATTTCGCCAGCTTTGAGCGAAAAACTGATGTTGTCCACGCTTTTTCGTGTGCCGTAGATTTTGCTTAGGTTTTGTACCTCGAGAAGACTCATACTTTAGTTTACGTCCTGTCATGCAGATTCGTTCCATGAAAATCGAAGATTCTGCGAAGAGAATCCATTGCATTCAATGAAGCGTGCTTCTTGCCTGATTTGAAGTGATGGTTCAAAACCCTTTGGCTGACAGGAATGGACGGTTTTATTGTTGAGCGGGTGATATAACTGCTCCGACAGCGACAATCCTCATTTTCTTAAGGCGCTAAAGGTTCATTCGACCAGGATAGACTTCCCATGTGACGCCAAAATGACGCTAGACTTTTAAAATTCACACGCTAGGCAAATCTTTTGGGATCAAGGAATTTCGTCCAACGAGCGCGGTTTCTGGGAAGTACGGCATATCGGCAGAACTTCAGAGAGGAAGGTCAGTCATGATAAAGCATCAACCCCAAGAACGAACAAGCAACGTCCAACCCGAGGTCAAAAAACAACAATATCAAACCCCAACACTCGAGCGGCACAATTTCTTAAACCTGACAGGTGTGTCACTGCCTATAGGTGTACGCCTAGACCCAGGCTCGTTTGATATCTTGGAGTTACAATGAAAACACGTCTTGGATGGACTGGATTGCTGCTCGCCAGCGTTCTCATGGCTTGCGGACAACCGCAAGCTGAGGTTGCACCACCAACACCGCAAATACCACCAAAACCCGCGCCTGTGGCGTTCAAACCCACGATGTTGGGTTCTGTGACCATTGATTTCGACTCGAGGGCAAAAACCGCCACGGCGCATTTTGACCGTCAAACTCGAGCCACCAGTTTTCCTGCCGAAACAGATTTCAAATTTACCAAAGCAATCCTTCAAGTCCAGACCCCAACAACGGGAACAAACCGTTTTTTAACGGCTAATTTTAGCCTCGAGAATCTGAATGCTGTGACCGATTACAGCAATGTCACGCTGATTGCCTATCACAAGCGCAGCGTTGTCGGGTCTGAAAACGTTAATGGCAGCGCGTTTACCAATATTCAAGATTTTGGTGGCGGCTCGAGCAATGCTGCAACTTGGGCGTTGCAACTCAAACCCGCGCACGGCATGAAGTCGGACGGCATTGGCGGTTTTATTGTCGATGACACCCATGCCGACATGCAAATTTTTACGCCCACTGAAACCAGCACGATTCAAACCGATGCTCAAACGGGCGGTTTGATCAACAACGGCGTCGCGGGCGAGGGCGTCTTGTCTTATGGTTACGTTGCCCGTAATGCTGCCAATGGTCGGAGTATTTTACGCAGTACCAACACCAACAGCTTAACCATCGGTTTGCAAGTACCACAAAATGGTGACGCTGGCTCTGGAAACACCGCGTACCGTTACTCGGAAACCTTTTTAATTTTCGCCGATAACGTCACCCGCGTGACCGAAAGTTTGGAAGAGCAAGCCGCCTCTGGCGCTGGTGCTCGAGCCACGGCAGTTGGCGCAACCGAAGTGCGTTACTTGTGCGGCTCGAGTTATGCCGCCAACAACGGTGTGTTTATTCCTGGGGCTAAAACGGTGGGTGTCGCCAGTGTGCTGGCTTTCTTGGGTGGCAACCTGAAAATCACGGACAACACCGCGTTTAACTTTGCGGCGACGGGCAACACTTTATTGTCGGTCAACGCCGCGTCTGGTTTGCTCAGTAAATACGCCACCTTGGACGGCACAGCGCTTGGTTCGGCAACCGGTGGCGCGGTCAGCACCAATGGCGGTAATGTTTCTATTGCCACAAACGGTTCGTTTACCTTCAACCCAAAAGTTAACTCGAGGGTTGCCGATACCTTCAGTTATTCTGTGGCGGGTTGCACTGCCCCAGCCTTAAAAGCTCCAGTTTCGGTGTCAAACATGGTTTGGTACGTTGACTCGAGCGCGGCAGGGGGCGGCGATGGTCGCAGCAATGCAGCGTTGCAAAGCCTCTCGAGTTTGAACGTGTCCGCGCCGAACACCACGGTTGCGGGTGACTTTATTTACATCAAAAACGGCAGCACGGGTGGTGCAGGCTTCACGTTAAAGAACAATCAACAACTGATTGGTTCGGGCGTGGCGCTGGTGGTTGGTGCAAGTACCTTGCAAGCGGCAGGCGCAGCCCCAACCATCACCAGTCCGATCACGGTGGTCACTGACAACAAGATTTCTGGTCTGACCGTGGGCGGCATCAGTGGCACGGTGGGCGGCACACTGACCACGTCAAGCGCCAGTGTTGCCGCAGGTGCAGCCCAAGCCATCAACTTGACGGGTGGCACTTTGGCGGTCAGTTTAATCAAAGTCAACTCGAGTGGCGGCGTGAACGGCATTCAACTCGCCAACACCACGGGTTCGTTCACGGTCACAGGCACTGGAACAACGGCGGGTAGCGGTGGCGTGTTGACGACCAATACCAATGACGGTGTGAACTTGACAGGACAATTTGGAACGGTCACGTTAAAGAACATGCAAATCACCAACCCAGCCAACGAGGGTGTGGATGCCAGCACAACCACAGGCACAAATCTTGTGCACCTCGAGGATGTGACCGTGCTGACCCCGAGTACCTCGGTCGTCACCACCAACGCGGGTGTTTCGTTTGTTGGCGCTGGAGCTTCGAGTAACACATTGGAAGTGATCGGTACAGTCAGCATTACGGCGCTCAACGCGGCAACCGTGGCTTCTCGAGTGCAGGGTGGCGATACCGAAGGCATTTTTGCGAGCACAGCAACAGGCTCGAGTGCGACCATGAATTATTCGGTACAAAAAACCAGTTTGCGTGAAAATGCCGCCCGTGGCATCAGCGCCATTTACTTCTCGACTGGGGCAACAGTCACCACCATTGACAACAATTACGTCGAATTGGTTGCGGTGGACGGCACTGGTATTCGGGTGGACAACGACAACACGGCGGCGACGGCGCATAAAATACGGATTCAAGGCAATACCGTTGATTTTTTTGCGGGGGCAAATACTGGGGCAAGTACCGGTATTGATTTGCGAATTCGTAAAAGTGCGGCGGTGCAAGCCATCGTACAAAACAACACCTTGTTGGATGCCGAATTTCTGGGCATCATCATGGTTGCGGGTTCAACTCCAACCTCGACCGCCAATTTACACGCCACCGTCAGTGGTAACACCGTCACCAGTGCCGATCCACTGGTCACCAATGGGATTCAGGTGCAAAGTGGTGTCAGTGGTGGTACGGGGGCAACGGTCTGTTTGAATGAGGTTTCCAACACCGTTAATTTCTCGCTGGCAACGGCGTTCAATTACAGTTTTCGGCGTACTTCGGCGGGTCTTGGCAATACGTTCCAACTCAGTGGCGCAAGCTCACCCAGCACCACAGTGGCAGCACTCGCAGCCTGGTTGACGGGTCTTGGCAACACCGATACTTCAAAAGTGACTGCCACAGGGACGGCAGCCCCTGGTTATGGTATTTGCACGGTTGTCGTTCCAACATTCTAAAGGAGATATTCATGTCACAATCTTTTCTAGGTGAAATTCAAATCTTCGCTTTTGATTTCGCTCCACGTAACTGGGCGTACTGCAATGGGCAAATACTGGCTATTAGTCAAAACCAAGCCTTGTTTTCTTTACTGGGCACAACTTACGGCGGCAATGGGCAAACCAATTTTGCCCTGCCCGATTTGCGTAGCCGTGTCCCATTGCACAGCGGCAACGGAGGGATCAATCCTTTGGGTGCAAGGTCTGGCGAAGAAGCCCACACACTGCTGATCACAGAATTGCCAATCCACAATCACATCCACAGTGCCTCGAGCAGCGCGGGGGCGATTGTGATTGCAACCGGTAATGCCTTTGCCAGCAGCAGCGTCAACGATTACGTCGTACCAAACAATCAGGCAGCCATGCCCAGCTTGACCTCGAGCGGCGGCTCGCAAGCGCACACCAACATGCAGCCGTACCTGACCCTGAATTTTTGCATCGCCCTGCAAGGGATTTTCCCGTCACGAAATTAAAGGAGGCATCATGGCAAACCCATTTATTGGTCAGGTTAAGTTATTCGGTGGTAATTTTGCCCCTCGAGGTTATATGTTTTGCCAGGGGCAATTGCTGGCAATTTCTCAGAACGATGCTTTATTTGCCCTGATTGGAACAACTTACGGCGGCGATGGGCAAACCACTTTTGCTTTGCCTGACCTGCGCAGCCGTGTGCCAAATCATCAATTTCAAGGTCCTGGTTTAAGTAATTACTTTATGGGACAACAAGCTGGGACTGAAACCGTGACCTTGACCAGCAATCAAATACCAAATCATACCCACACCGTCCAGGTTTCGAGCAGCCCCGCGACCACAGGTGTACCAAGTTCCGCAGTCACCCTTGGGGTCGCCTCGACGGACATGTACATTGCCGAAGTTGCCGATGGAAACATGCACCCACAAAGCATCAACATCGTTGGCGGTTCGCAGCCCCATGACAACATTCAACCGTACCTGGCACTGAATTTCATCATTGCCGTCGAAGGTATCTTCCCCTCCCGAAATTAGGAGTATGTATGTCTGACCCTTTTATCGCAGAAATCCGAATCCTTCCCTTCAATTTTGCTCCCAGAGGCTGGGCATTTTGCAATGGGCAACTGCTGAGTATCGCTCAGAACACCGCGCTGTTCAGTTTGCTTGGCACAACCTACGGCGGCAATGGGCAAACCATATTTGGCTTACCAAATTTACAAGACAGAATCCCCGTCGGTGCTGGACAAGGACCTGGTTTAAGCCCATACGTCCTGGGGCAAACCAGCGGTACAACAAACGTCACACTGCCTTTAAGCCAAATGCCTGCACACAACCACGGTTTTGGCTCGTTTAGCGACTCTGGCGAAAGTTCCGACCCCACCAATGCCGTGCCCGCTCGAGCGGCTGGCGAAACCGTGTACGTCAATGCTGTACCAAACACGCCACTGACCACCACCATCGGCTTAACAGGTGGCAACGTCCCCCACAACAACATGATGCCGTACCTGGCACTGAATTTTTGCATTGCCACTCAGGGCGTGTTCCCAGCCAGAAACTAAAGGAGTCTGAATGAAACGACGTGATTTCTTACAAGCCCTGGGTTTGGGCGCTGCCATACCAGCCCTTGGCATTGCCGCCCAAGCCGCCCCGCACAAACTGCGGGTGCTGGCACTCGCGCCCAAAACCCTCTCGGGTCAATTCTTGCGCGGTTTAACCCAAAACCAAAACCTCGAGATTACGTTTGTAGACGCTGGTACTACCACCACCAGCGCCGCTCGAGCCGCCGCACAAACCCTCGAGGGCAAGCACTTTGATGTGCTGGTAGCGCTCGGAGACGGTTATGGCGACGTTCTGCGTCCGATTCTCGAGCAACACGCCCTGCCCGCGATTTGCAACGAATTTGGCGCGAAAATAGCCCAACGCCCAGAAATCAGTGCGTTCATTTTGACCAACAGCCTCAAACTCTGGCAATCTGAGTGGGCGCTTGGCGTTCATGCCGCAGGGCAACGCAAAGCCAACATTGGACGCGGCAACACCGCCGTGATTGTCTGCACCCTGCGCGAGGCGGGTTACGACCTGCCATTTGCCTTCCGAAGCGGCTTTGAAAGTGCCGGCGGCACAATTTTAGAAACCATCGTGACCGGTGTTGGTGCAAAACCCGATTGGAACGCGGTACTCGAGCAAATCAAGCTTTTAAAACCGGCACAGCTTCACGTGATCGCCGCCGATGCCAGCAACCTCGAGATGTTACGTGCCGCCCGAATCCCAATCAGCGCCAGCGCCTTAACCAATTTAAACGCCACCACCGCCGCCTCGAGCTTTGGGACAGACGCGATGTTGCTGCTGGGACAAGAAAGCGCCGCGATTCTTGAACAAGCCAGCCAAGCCAACGCCCTTGATTTCTTGAAAGCCTTGCGCAACGCCAAAATCCAGAGCGCTCGAGGCACACTCGAGTTTAGCCGCAACCAAAACCAGAACGGCATTCAGCTCGAGAAAAACGGAACTCGGCGCACCCTAGATAACATCTCTGAAATGCACCCACGCTTGAACGCGTTGCGCAATGAAACGCGATCAGGCTATACCAACACTTACATGGCATAAGACCATTCAAGTAAAATCAAAGACATGAATTTAACCTTGGTCAGCGAAGCAGAGACGGACATTCCGTTTCTGCTTGAATTGTATGCCGAATCTCGAGCCGCCGAACTCGAACCCGTCCCCTGGACAAGAGATCAAAAACAAGAATTTCTCGAGAGTCAATTCATGCTGCAACGCAAGCATTATTACCAGCACTACAAAGGGGCAAACTTTGACCTGATCTTGCTCGAAGGGCAACCGATAGGACGGCTTTACGTGCACCGTGACATTGAAATTTGCTTGATGGACATTATTGTTAGCCCGCCGTACCAACAACGCGGTATTGGCAAATGGTGCTTTGAACAATTGTTTCTTGAAGCAAAAAATACAGGCTTAGACATCACATTGCATGTCGAACTCAACAATTTCGCTCGAGCTTGGTACGCCAGACTGGGCTTTAGCGAACTTGAGGAAGAAGCCTCAGGCATTTACATCAAAATGCAACGAAAAACCAACTGAAAAACTAACTAAAAATCGCCTCGAGATGTACACCCGCCCCATCTTGCCGAATCGGCACCAGAAAAATCTCGAGCTGCCCGAGCGCCTCATGCTGCAACGCATACGTGCCCTGTGCTGCAGGTACGGGACAAGCAAACAACAATGCAAAAGCGGTGCGAGCCGCACCCTCGCGGGTTTTCTGAACTTGAACCTCGAGCAAGCTGAAGTTCAGATCACTGTTGCCAAGTTTGAAATCTTGACCCACCAAAGGCTTAAAATGCTCAATCCGCACATCAATCAAATCCATATCTCAGCCTACCAAAAAGCAACTCGAGAATCGAATACGAAATTCAAATTTTCCATGAGCCAACAAAACTCAAAAATCATCAAATAAATGCGCCTCGAGTGTCATAATGCCCAAATGAAATCACGTTTACCCTTCGCACCAAAGCTCGAGTTGCGACACGGACTTGTTGCGTTGATGCTGGTTTTGACCGCCTGCCCACCGCAACCACCAAGTGCTCCAGTGTTGACCACACCCGCTCCAAACACCACCATCAGCAACAACCAGCCCAGCCTCGGCGGAACTGCCGTGGCTGGCAATACGGTCAATGTTTACGAATTGTCGCCAGCCAAAATAGGCTCGAGGTTGACCCCGTTACCCCCCGCAGTCTGCTCGAGCCTTGTGAATGCTGACAACACTTGGTCTTGCGTGCCAACAACACCTTTCTCAAACGGCGTTCACACCATCAACGCCAGCCAAACCGATCCCTCGAGCCAGACCAGTCCAGCCTCCGAAACACTGATGTTCACAGTGCAAACCATTTCACCTGCACCCAGCATCATCAGCCCTGCCGCCAACGCGGTCTTAAGCACGTCCTTTCCAAGTTTTGCAGGGAACGGCGTGACTGGCAGTACCGTCAGTGTGATTGAAAACCAGAAAACACTTTGCACCGCCGTCGTGACCAACAACACCTGGACTTGCAACTCGAGCGCCTTGTTGAATGGTGTTCACAATGTTTTTGCCACCCAAATTGAACCCTTGGGTGCGACCAGTCCAGCCTCCGCAACCCTGGCATTTACGGTTCAAGTGGTCGTGCCAGCGCCCAACGTTTTAAGCCCAAGCGCCAACACTGGTTATCTAAGCAACACCCTCGAGTTTTCTGGAACCGGCATTGCCAAAAACACGGTCACGGTTTTGGAGGGCAGTACGGTCATTTGCCTGGCTGTGGTGACAGATGCGGCGTTGTGGTCTTGCAAGCCTGCGAGCCTACCAAGCGACGGCGCACACGCCTTCAGCGCCTTGCAGACCAACTTGGAGGGCATTAACAGCGAAACCACGCCAGCCTTGGCAGTCAATCTTCACGCGCTGCCCTTGATCGGAACATTAAACCTGGAATGGAACACCAGCAACAAAACGACCGCGCATGACTCGAGCAAGAGTTTCGCGTTTAAACCACTGTCGTATTCGGACATTGACGACGTTGCGGGCGGCTTTCGTTACCTGACCATGACCTTTGAAGTCAGCACCCTGAGCGGCGTTGGGGTTGAAAACCTGAGTTTGCAAACCATTCACTTGCCGAGCAGTCTGGGTGGCAGCGCCATCAGTGACTTGCGGGCGTTCCCAGATGCCGCCAACCCACAAGGCGCAATCATCAGCGAACCAGTCGTGGTACAAAACATATTCCCCACGCATGGCACGCAACTTGGCACAAAACCAGAACCCGCCCCGAACAGCTCTGACTTTCAAGGATACTCGAGCATCGAGACGCAGAGCCTGGAAACTGCCGCCAAAACCGCCAAATTGCTGGGTACAGACGAGCATCTGCTCGAGTACGGTTTTGTGGCACGGAACATTAACGGTGGACGAAGCATTGATGGCAGCAGCAAAAATTACATCAGCGTGGGCATTAAACTGCCTAGAAGATTTACTTTCGCCCTGTTCCCAAGTTGCCCAAACCCAGTGGGTTGCCTCAAGCCGTACACGTTCAAAATCAACTTTTTGGTTCATGAAAGCCCAACCCGGCGCGTCACTCGAGGACTCGGTGAAACCACTGCCGCCGCCCTGACTCGCGCAGTAGCCCTTGGAACACCAACCAAACCGGCGCAACTGATGTTGATTGGCTCCGACAGCGACGCGCCGACCGACCCGAAAATCACGGTTTTGCGAGTGCCAAATCTGAAAATTGGCACAGCGCCAACATTTTTGCCAATACCGTAAAACTCGAGTTGCCAGACCAGTTTTGCCAGACCAGTTTTGGAATGCTGCAAAGCAGTTTCACATGTTCTCCATGAAAACCCGTTAGCTTGAACTGCACAGATTCTCGAGAGGCAACAAGGAGCACCACCATGAAAATCGGTATTTTAGGCGCAGGACTTGCGTTTCTGGCGCTGAACACTCTGGCGCTGAGCATTCTGGCACTGGGCGCAAGCAATGCGCAAACCAGTCCGCTCGCCCCGACGGGCAACATTGCCCAGATCATCTCCAAGGGAGTTCACTTTAAAAAACTCTCCGCTGCCCTGAAACTGACTGGTTTGGACAAAACCCTGTCGGGAACAGGATTTTACACGCTGTTTGCCCCCAGCGATGCGGCGTTCAACAAGATTCCCAAAGCAACCCTGAACGAATTGCTGGGCAACAAAACCTTGCTGACCAAAATTTTGTTGTACCACGTCGTTCCAGGCAAACTCTCGAGCGAGGAATTGCTTAAAACCAAAACCATCAAAACCGCCGAAGGGACAACGGTTCAAATCAGCAACCTGAAAAATATCTTGCGGGTCAACAAGTCCAGAATGGCAAAATCTGGGGTTGAAGCCAGCAACGGCAAAATTTACGTGATCAACTTGCTGCTCGTTCCCAAAAAATAACCTCGAGCCTCCTTCACGGCACACGCTCGAGGGGGGAGTCTGATTTCAGCGTGCGCGATTTGCCTGATAGCGTTTCACGGGTCTGCCATTGCCACTCTGATCATTTTCGAGCACCGCCCAACTGACCTGGCACAAATACTCGAGGTAACGCCAAGCCGTGACGCGACTGATGCCAATTTGCACAGCAATCTGTTCGGCGCTGACCAGACTGGTGCTGATTCGCAGACAGTGTTTGACCTGCTCGAGTTTACCTGCATCAATGCCTTTGGGTAAATCTGGCGCTGGGGTGCGTCCCAACAAATGATCAATTTTGGCTTGGTTAAGCTCCTGCCCTTGCTCCCACCGATGACGGGTTCGGTAACGCTCGAGCGCGGTTTCCAACCTCGAGCGTTCAAAGGGTTTGATCAGGTAATCAAACACACCGTCGGACAATGCCAGACGCACCGAGGTCGCATCGTTGGCGGCGGTGATCATCATGGCATCAAATTGAACCCGCTCATGGCGCAATTGATGCAGCAATTCTAGCCCGTTACCGTCGGGCAGGTAAACATCTACCAGCAACAATTGCGGGAACAATTCAAGAATTTGTTTTTTGGCATCACGGATGGTTCGCGCCGAGCCTTGGACTTCAAAACCATTGATGCTCGAGATCATTTGGGCATTGACTTCTGTCACCCAAGGGTCATCTTCGATCAAAAAGACTTGAACGTTCATGGTTTGACCGCCAGCAGCGTTTCAATGCCAAAACTGACCTGAAAAACAGTTTGTTGATCTGCTCGAAAATATTTTAACGAACCGCCCAACGCCAGCACGTGTTGACGCACCAAACTCAAACCATAACCACGTCCACTGCCTTTGGTGCTGACGGCACGCTCGAACACCCGAGCCTCGAGCCAATCTGGGACGCCCGTTCCAGAATCACGAACTTCGATTTGCAAGCCCTCGGGGTCTGTGCCGAGCATCAATTCAACCCGTTTTTGGCTGCTTTCCAGGGCGGCATCAAAAGCATTCTCGAGTAAATTCCCAACAATCAACACCAGACTCTCGCTGCCCAATTGCGCCCAGTGTTTGGGCAAACTCGAGCCTGATTCCAAACGAAATTGCAAACCAAGTTCTTGGGCGCGTTCGTACTTGCCAACAATCAAAGCCGCCACCTGCGGCACCTGAAGTTGGTCAAGCAACTCGTTGATGTTCTGAGAGCGCTCTGAGGCGTGACGGATGATACCAAGCGCCACATCCGACTGTCCGAGTTGAATCAAACCAGAAATGGTGTGCAAACGATTCTGAAATTCGTGGGTTTGCGCCCGCAGCAAATCAACGTACTGCCTGGTTTGCGTCAGTTGCTGCGCAATCTCGAGCACCTCGGCGCGATCCCTGAAGGTCACGACCCACCAACCTTCGCCCATCTCGAGCGTCGTGACCATCAGGTGCTGATTGCCAAAACGGTACGCTTGATTCTGCATGACCGCCAGTTTTTGGCTGGCGAATTCTTGCCAGACCGCAGGCAATTCCAGCCCCAGACACGCCCCCAGCATTTGTTCAGCCCGAATGTTCTGCACCTGAACGCGCCCCCCTGGATCGAGCACCAAAACACCCTCCTGCATGGCACTCAGCGTCGCTTGATGCTGACGCACCAACGCCGCAATCTGTTCTGGCTCGAGGTTGAACATCTCGCGCTTCAAACGCCGCGCTATCAAACTCGAGGAAATCAGCGCCAGCACCAGCGTGACACCGTACCAGGGCGCTAAGTTTTGCAAGACCGTTAAAAAAGTGCTTTGCACGGTGGGCAGTAAAAACCCCGTGCTGACCACGCCAATAACCTTTTGATTGGCGTCAAACAACGGCACTTTGCCCCGAATTGAACGCCCCAACGAACCCATGGCGACACTGACAATTTCACGTCCGGCAAAAGGTTCTTGATTGTCGCCACCCACCATTTTCTGTCCAATCCGTTCCGGCAACGGGTGCGAATAACGCACCTGTGCCAGGTTTCCAACCACAATAAAATCGGCATTCACCCGTTCGCGCAAACGATTGACCAGTGGGTTGATCACTTTTTCTGGATGCGCGTCATCCATCGCCTCGATGATGCTGGGCATCAGTGCCACCGACCTCGAGACATTCAACGCCCGAATGCCATAATCGCGTTCCAAAGAAGTCCGCAAGGTCGTGATTTGCACCGCCGCCAAAATCAGGGTTAATAAGGCAAACAACACCACCTGCAACAAAAAAAAACGTTGCTGAATACCCCAGGTGCGCTTGACGCTGGGGACAAAACGGGTTGGTTGTGCCACGGTCATATGTTAGCAAACCAAGAAGCAGTCCAACATGGTTTTGTTTACAGGCATGAACAAAAGTCTAGGCAACACCGCCTGCCGTCCGTACACTAATCCAGAATTCACAATTTTTTTTCGGAGGAAGTGTATGCGTAAACATTTATTGTACGGTTTTGGTCTGGCAGCCATCCTGGCTGGTTTTGGCGTCTCGAGCGTGGCACAAGTCAGCAGCCTCAAAATCATCGCGCCAGCCGCACCTGGCGGCGGTTGGGATCAGACGGCTCGAGCGATTCAAAGCGTGCTTGAGGGCAGCAAGCTTGCCTCTGGAACGCAAGTCACTAACATTGCTGGCGCGGGTGGCACGGTTGGTCTGGCACAATTTGTCAACGCCAAAGGCGACGGCAATCAATTGATGGTCATGGGTTTGGTGATGGTCGGCGCGATTCAAACCAACAAATCCAAAGCCAACCTCAACATGGTCACACCCATCGCACGCTTGACCGGCGAATTTCAGGCTTTGGTCGTCCCCAGTGGCAGCAAAATTCAGAATTTGAACGATTTCCTGACCGCCTGGAAAGCCAACCCTGGCGGCACACCAATCGCTGGCGGCAGCGCCGGCGGTACAGATCACATTACGGTGGGTTTGCTCGCCAAAGCCAGCGGCGTCGAAATGAGCAAAGTCAATTACGTGCCGTACGCTGGCGGCGGCGAAGCGCTGGCATCACTGCTGGGCAATCAAGTCGCGGCTGGCGTCTCGAGCCTGTCCGAATTTTTACCCCAAGCCGAAGCTGGCAAATTACGGATTCTTGCCATCTCGAGCAGCAAACGTGTCGCT